>PFWQ01000029.1 GCA_002791215.1 candidate division SR1 bacterium CG_4_9_14_3_um_filter_40_9 | reverse complement strand
ATATGTTGAAAAGCTAGGTCTGACCTAGTTTTTTCAATTTTGACTTGAAATGGAAATGGGAAACCATAAACGTTGAACGTCACGTATTTTGTAACGCCTAGATTGCCACACTTCGTTCGCAATGACCCCGACGTTTCGGGGCAGGCGCTGCGCAACTGTTTACTTTTAGTTGTTAACTGTTAGCTGGATATGATTAGTCTAGAAGATATCAAATTACCTCCGCATAATCTGGATGCCGAGAAGGGCGCTATCTGTGGAATTTTGATGGAGAATGAATTGATGTATATCTGCGAAGGGATAACTCTGATTCCTGAAGATTTTTATAATAAAGAACATGCGTTCATCTATAAAGCTATCAAAGATCTTCGGACTGCCCGCAAAACGATAGATGTGCTTACGGTTGCCGATCAACTCGGGAGAGATGACAAACTGGATGTCGTCGGAGGGACAGATTATCTGTATGAAATTTCTAGTTTCCTATTGAGCTTCACCGGTGCGGATGAATACGTCAAAATCGTAAAAGAAAAATCAATCCTGAGAAATATCCTCAAAACCTGTCAAAAAATCATCGGTGATGTGTATGACCAGAAAGATACCTTTGAAGTTCTCCAGACTATCGAGAAAAGAATTTTCGACCTGACACAGAATAATCTTTCTGAAACAGTGCATAGCATCAAGGAAATCTTGGATAAGAGAGTAGAGGAGTATATGGAAATGGTTGATAATCCTGACAAACTCATGAACAGCAAAGTGCATAGTTGATATTTCGGATTGGATGATCTGCTTGGCGGATTCAAGCCATGAGAATTGATCATCGTGGCAGCTCGTCCGAGTATGGGAAAGACAGCATTCGCTATCAATGTCTTGGAAAAGATGGCCGTGGAACAAAAAAGATCAGTTGCTATGTTCTCTCTGGAAATGGCATCAGAACAGATTGTAGATAGGATATTATCTATGGTCGCCCGTATCCCGATGTATAAGATAACCAAATGAAATCTGGATTCTGAAGATTTTTCTAACATGGGTGAAGCAATGGAGACTTTATCTGGCTCCAAAATCTTTATTGACGATAAGTGATCGTCTACCATCCCTCAATTGAAATCCAAAATCAGAAGACTCAAAATCAAGGAATCTTTGGACCTGGTGATCGTCGATTATCTCCAGTTGATGAGCGGGGCTTCCACATGATATTCGTGAAATAGAGTGCAGGAAATCGGTGAAATCTCTAGATGACTCAAAGAGCTTGCGAGAGAATTGGAAATCCCTATCATAGCGTTGTCGCAGCTTTCTCGTGAAGTGGAAAAGAGAGTGGACAAGAAACCTCAGCTTTCTGACTTGAGAGAATCCGGCGCCATAGAACAAGATGCTGATGCTGTATTGATGCTCCATAGAGAAGATTATTACGATCCTGACACAGATAAAAAGTGACTTACCGATATCTGTCTGAGAAAAAATAGGAATGGTCCTATCGGTGAAGTCGAATTGTATTTTGAAAAAGAAATCATGAAATTTTCTGAGCTTCCTTCCAAGAAAAAGACTGATGGCACTTACTAAATAAATTCTATATTCTAAATTTTAAATTCTAAATGTAAGTGAGTAATTTAGAATTTAGAATCCAAAATTTAAAATTATCTTTCGTGATATGACAAAAAAAATACTCTGACTTTTAATTCTTTGTTTGGGCGTGTCATTCACGTTCGCTTTTGATATCCCTGCGTATGACGGGTATATAACTGATACGGTGGGCGTCCTTAATCAGCAACAAGAACAGGATTTGGAGAGTCAGATTTTCTCTTTTGTAAAAGATATAAGTGCTCAGTTATGAATCTTGATTATCCCTACCACGGAATGAGAAGATATTTCCATGCTGGCGGTTGATGTCGGAAACAAGCGAGGAGTGGGCGATGAAAAATATGATAACGGCATCATAATGGTTATTGCTATCGATGATAGGAAACGATTTATCGCTGTCGGTTATGGACTTGAATGAACGATTCCTGACGCGATAGCGAAGCGTATCGGTGAAGCAGATTTTCCTGATAATTTCAGGTTGGGTGATTATTATCAATGATTGAAATCAGCCGTAGATGATATCTACGCATATATAAAGAATGATCCTACGGCAGTACACACGTATGAGGCTTCATCAACAAGTTTTTCCTCATCTAATATCGATCCGGGATTACTTCTGGTGCTGTTTTTTGTGTTCGCATGAGGTCTGGGCAGATTTATTACATCACCCGATCCCAAAGATAAAAAGAAAAGAAAGATGACCAAAAAAGGTCGGATAAAATATGCTATCATAGGGTGAGTCATCGCCGCTATTGCTTTCGGTTTGCGAGGTGTAATCATACGAGCGGTCCTACTATCTTATGGATGACTAGGTATTATCGTTGCTATCGCACTTGCCGGATTAGCTTCAGGCAGCAGTGGTAAATGAGGAATGTTCTTCATGTGATGATGAAGTTGATCATCATTCAGTTCCGGGGGTTCAAGTTTCTGATGATTCGGTGGAGGATCATTCGGCGGAGGAGGATGAGGATGAAGCTGGTAATTGAATAATTGTCTCCCTTTGTAAAGGGAGAAACCCGCAGGGGAGAGGGATTTAAATAAATTTTAAAAATCCTCTACCCTAAAGGGTACCCCCTCCTTTACAAAGGAGGACAAAAGAATATTTATAACTTTAACTTTAATTATTATTTCCTATGAAAGAAAAAAAGTTGTTGGATGTACAAACTAAGCTAGGCAAATATTTGTTCGCCTTGTATCAATATCAAACGAGTCATGGTCTGATTCCGATTTTCGTTCTAGATACCGTGGATTTTCATGCACTTTCCAAGGTGAAGAAGGATTTTGAAAAAGAGAAATGCATCGTACTGAGCAAGGATGACGTACTCAATGGCCACGACGTCTTTCCTTTGAGATTCCTTCATATGATCAATCATTCATCCCTGATCCTGGGTACGGATATCTTGAAGAGTATCACTATAAAAAAAGCTGATCTCCTGAAGACTGTTGAGTTGGAATTACGTACCAAGATGGTGCAACTGAGAGAGGATTATCTTTCCGGTTCTTTTGATGTTTTTGTAAAAAATATATTGTCGTTTATGGAGGTTATCCGGGAAGGAGTTGAGTATATAGACCCATCTTTAAAGTCTGATTGAAAAATCTTTTCTGATTTGTATGATGAAAAGGCAAAAAAACAAGATCCTTTGCATGTCGTGTCTCACATAAACCTTTATTTGGATGATTTGTGTGCCAAAATAGACGCACGACACGTCGCATAAATTTTTAAATTGTAAAAAAATTACTTATGAAAAAGACTTGGATAATTGTTGTCGCCGTCATCGTGTTGTTGATTCTTTCTATTATGGGAAGATACAATAAGATGGTGAGTTATGATGAAAACACTAAAACTGCCTGGTCTCAAGTAGAAAATGTCTATCAGAGAAGGCTGGATCTGATTCCAAATCTCGTATCGACCGTTAAAGGTTTTGCTGCTCAGGAAAAGAGCATATTCGTAGAGGTTACACAAGCGAGAGCAGATGCAACCAAGATGGATATCAATATCAATGACGCTGAGCAATTCGCACAATTCCAGAAAAGCCAGTGAGAAGTTTCTTCGGCATTATCTAAATTACTTGCTGTTGTAGAAAACTATCCTGATCTCAAATCAAATCAGAACTTTTTGGAATTACAGGCGCAATTGGAAGGCTCAGAGAATAGAATCACGGTTGAAAGAAAGAACTTCAATGAAACTGCCAATGTGTATAATAAATACATTCGTGTATTCCCAAACAATATCATTTCTAGCATGTTCGGTTTCCTCAGAACAAACTTGTTCGAATCAGTAGAGGGTGCCGAAACTCCTCCAGTAGTAGATTTCGGAACTGCTCCTGCGGCAACTGAAACTCCAGCGGTTCCTGCTGAAACTCCTGTTGAAGCACCTGCGGCTCAATAGGATATTCACTGATAACTATAAGATTGGAAAATTGTATCTACTGATAACTATAAGATTAAAATATAGGTCCCCGACGCTTCGGGGGCCTGGACCCCGTTACTTTAGCGGCGTTTTCTGTTATTTGTGGGAAACTTGTGTAATAATTGTAGAAAATAGCAATACTATTGTACATATTTGCTCCAATATGTGCTAACTGATGTATACTGGAATCTGCACCAGACTACTTGTTTTCTGTTATTACTCTCTTATTATGATGCCGTAAACAAAACTATTTAAAAACAAAAAGAGCTGAGTCACTGGACATAAAAAAATTAGCATCTCCTTTATAAGGATCTGCTTCGCTCACTAAAGGTTTACCAAAGCTGGAAGTGCGCATTCCCACTAGGAAC
>PFWQ01000079.1 GCA_002791215.1 candidate division SR1 bacterium CG_4_9_14_3_um_filter_40_9 | reverse complement strand
CAAAAATTTCTTACATCGTAGAATCGAAAGACCAGCTACTCCAAGAGAAAGACAATAGTCTGATGCAACAAGCAAAAAAAATAACTGAGCTGGAAAACAAGATACATCAATTCCTCAATGGAGGAGGCAAAAAAATCTGATTCATTCTTCAAGAGAAAGATAAACTCCTCAGAGAGAAAGACACCATAATTCTAGCTCTTCACAAGAAGCTACAATGAGGAGAGAATAGTCATATATCAATTTCACAACCACAAATTGTCTCCCTTGACAAAGGGAGAAGGAGCGAAGCGGGAGAGGGATTTGTCAAAGAACACATCAAGCAAAAATATTACTACAGCGAACATTTCGTGAATGTGAATGGATAAGACGTATGCTCTATTTATTGTTAGTTTATTTGTAGACAGCTGCATAAGTTATTATTTTTCGAAAAAACTCAAGAAACGAATGTTTCAATTGTCTAATTTTTGATAATAACTTTGTAGAGAGTTGAATTTAGTATTTTTTTCATATTGTTTTATTAGACTTAAATTCATCATTCTCCCTCCACTTTCAATTGTGCAAAGTGAAGACACAAAACCGTAACTTTTTTCTTCTTTAAAATATCTTTCCGTTGGTAATTGTCATGGTCAATATTCTAATTTATCTAATGATTTTAAAAATTTTTTGTAACTTCAGGTATCAATTCAATCAGGAAGTTTTTTAAAACGTTCGGGTAAATTTGGTCAACCTAAACTCATTAATTTGATGTTTTTATCCTTAATCTCAATTGTTGTGTTGTTATCATCTCATTCATCTAATTGCTTTAGCAACTCATCAGCATTAGCTTTTTCTTGATCTTCCTGTTTTTCTTGTTTTGAATCTTTTTTAACAGGCGTATAAAGTTTTTCTTCCACAGAAGATCATGTTTTTTTTGTTCCTACGGCTTCTGAATTTAGTTTGATTTCTAACATTTCTTAATATTTATGAAATAAAACTTATAACAGACTTATTATGGACCTTATTTGAAAATTCCTTCCAAAATATTTCTGAAATTTCTTCTATGGTCATCAAATTTCTTATTCCTCAACCGTTCCTGGAAATATTGATGACAGAAGACAACGGTTTCCTCAAGTCATTTTTCCTTCATGCCGAGATACGTTTCTATATCTCATCTCTCCAATATGAAGATATTATCTTTGTATAATTCTTTGATTTTCTTGATGACAAAATAATACTTTGGCAGATATAAACTCTTCAGAGTCTGCACCAATCTGCTGTAATAAGGATCATGATTTTTCTGTTGTTTATTTTTCATGCTGTACATAAATTTCTTGGATTGTTTATAATAATAGCTCAAGTCATTCTGCGTCAGGATACCAAAATCTACGATATTGTCCCGATCACCGATAAAGTAGGATGAGATGCCGAATTTCGATAGGAAGGTACGTCGAGTTTTGTAGGCTCATTTACCATTGATATTGATGATTTCATAATCAGTCAGTTTGTCTTTCCGCTCAGGGAATGTATGCATATATTTGAGATAATATTCAAAGAAATACTGGTCGGTTTCTCCTTCCACCATGATGATCTTATTCACGAAAAATATCTTAGACATATTCTCAAACTTCAGAAGATGGATCAGTGTGGATTCATTGGAAGCAAAATCCAAAGTAGGATGTTGCACTTTTGTGTTACCGGCGACCTTCGAAAATCTATAGACATTGCCTATATTCACATCGTCCACAAAGAGAGGAGAATAGGTAGAGATGAGAAATTGCGTTCCTATATTGCTGCTGATTTTTTCTACCATCCTGACGAAACTTCTTTGCATCTGAGGATGGAAATATACTTCCGGTTCATCGATGATGAGAGTTCCATATTTCAGGTCATAGCCATAGATCGTAAAAATAATAATCAGAAGCGACTGTTCTCCATCGCTGAGATCATCGAAAGCGAACCTTTGCAACTTGTCGTTTACCAACCAAAAGACCAGTTTACCATTAGTGTATTCTATCACTAAGTTTTTATCCAAATATTTATTTAAGGCAAAAATCAGACTCTTATAAAAATCAGATTTCTTCAATTTCTTTTCTATAGTTTTCGAAGAAAAATCTATCGTTCATGCATCACTGGCATTCTCTTCAGATGAATTATTCAGGATATCCCGGATCTTTCTGATGCAGAGGAATCCTCATACAAAAGATTCATAGGTATCTGATGTTTTATCAGAGATATATGAATACCGTATATTAGGATCAACGACATTAGGGATTCATTTCAGGCTTCTATTGACACCAAGTATCGCGAAAGAATTCTTCAACGGGTACCATCTTCTCTCTGACGTAGGCCTTTCAAATTCATTATAGATATCGATACAGATCTGGACCAACTCGATATTCCTAAAATAATCCAGCACGAATTGTTGGATTCTATCAAGTCATGTTTCTGCGACAGTGATGGTTTTTTTATCTACATTCCAAACGAATTCAAACGCCACCTTATCCTGTATATGACGGATATCATTGAGATTGATAAGAGGGAATTGAAAGCTGAAATTGCTATATTTTGATATGAGCGCATTAAGTTTCTCACGATTTTTAAACAAAAATCAGATATTTTCATAGTCATGATTTGTGAGGACAAACTCAATCCATACACGGGATTCCTTGTCCGGGAAATCATAATGTTTGTGTGACTTAGGTACATACAGAGTATTTAAAGTAATGACATCTTTGAGACGCTTAGTCGTTTTATTCAAGAGGATGCTTTTATCGAAGATGCAATCTTTGACAATACCGATCTTCCATACCCGATTGATCACGTTCAAAAAACTGCTTTTACCGGCGCCATTGGGACCGATAAGTACATTCACATTATTTTTATCAGGATTAGAAAATTGTATCCCTTCTGCTTTGGCAAAATCAGCCACATAAGGGAAATGGAATAGATTCGAGATTTTGATTTGTGATAATTGCATGTTCCGTCTAAAGACTAAAGACTAAGGTCTAAGGACTGTAGTAATTATAGTCAAAATCGATTTTTAAGCAAGCAAAAAGGAACTTTTTGTAGTCCTTTAGGGAAAGTTTTAGGCGTAAAAGAACCCCATATAAGGATAACTTGACAAATAAGGAATAAATCAATATAATAATGGTGTTTATATTTAGGTACATCCATGACCAAAAAAAGACAGCGCATTGAATGACAATATACCTTAGACCTGTTTCCATGAAATGAAACAGAATGAATTTCTAGTCAAAAGAAAGAAGCAAAACCGGAAATCAAACAAACACTCTCAAAAAGCAGACAGACAAACTCTGTAACTGAATTTTTAAACAAAGAGGGGAAGCTGGATACAGCGTGATTGATAGAGGAGTGAAGAGCATCCAGCCTCGCCAATGCATTTGCGGAAGACGTAGACAGGCAAAAGACCAGAAAGTCAGACTACTTGTATCAGAGAGAATTGGAAGATTTTTTGGAGAAAACATTATATAATGTCATCAAGCCAGTATTCGAAGAATCTTTGGAGGGACTCAAAAAACTCTTTACCTTCATCCATGATAACAAACCCACGACACACGTGTTGGACGAAAAGAAAACAAAGACATATCTCTTGAATAGATTGGAGCACAATACCTATCTAGACATATTATTCAAAAAACTCAACATATATCCAGGTAATTGAAAATTATATAATAGATTTTATGGCTCCATAATAGAGCTTCTAAAAAATCCAAAAATCATACAGAAAGAAACGCATGAGATCCCCAAAGAGAAAATAGCTGAAAAAATAAATAATTTTTTTACAAAACAGGATGTGAAAATCACACAGTCAGAAATCAAAAATCTATCACAAATGATATACGACTTAGATATTTTTGAGACGGGGATAACAACCATAGATTACAACTCCTTAAGTATGTGATTGCAAGCCTATATCAAAGAGGACAAGAACAAGCGGGAAGAATTGAATACATTACATCTTACGCCGGCAAGATTCTCTCGTTATCTAGCCAGCTTATTTATAAGTTACAATAGGACACAAGACGAGAAAGATGATGAAACAGACAGAAAAAAACAAGCATTGAACAGGATGTTCCAAATACAATTTCTCAGAACCTATAAAGACAAAAACAAAAAAGCTGACAGTAACGTAATCTGCCGCAAAGACATAGACGCAAAAACGGAAATTCTTCAAACAATAACGGACACCGAAAAAAATAGTTTCTCCAAAGAACAGATAGCAACTATAAAAGGAGATCTAAACATACTGACAGGTGGATCCATTTTCTATTTTATGACGAAGGTACACAATTTCATCACAGCAGAAAAACTGATAGATATCATATATAATAACTCAGGTCAAAGTCCAGAAGCCATCAAACAGATACTCAAAGACAATTTTGCCGAGGGCAAAAAGATCAGAGAAGAAGACGAGGACGCAGTTACGATTTTCATACAAGCCGCCATAAAATATTTTCAAAAACACCGAAAAGCCAGTTCGAGTGACACATTAGAAAATCATCTATAATGATAACATAGTTTATGCTACTGAAGCAAATGGAAAAGAAACGGA
>PFWQ01000092.1 GCA_002791215.1 candidate division SR1 bacterium CG_4_9_14_3_um_filter_40_9 | reverse complement strand
TGAGTACGGGCAAAAAGATTAGAAAGGAATTTTGCCACGACCAGAGAGGTTGATGTATCCGTGTATCCTATGGAAGAAGCTACTGTGGATGAATCCAAAATTGCAATAAAGCTATCAAATGCTGCTTAAATATTTTATTTCTTAATCATCGAGTATAATGTGATTAGAATTAGGAGACATAGCCAAGAACTTTCTAGGAATCGGTGGTGATAAAGAGGAAGAGGACAAAGATGTCGACCAAGAGTCTGAAGACAATCAGGAGGAATCTGCTGATGAAAATTCTGATAAAAAGAAAAATCCTGAAGAAGGTGAGACGTTCAACCCCGCTAATGATATACAAACACTCAGAAAAGAAGTCGTCGATGCTTATCTCAATAAATTGAATAAGAAAGATTTTGTGAAATGACTTATACGTGGCAAAAAAATAAAGGCTAAGGCAAGGGAGTATATCTTGGAGCCTAAACAAGAAGAGGAACAGATTGATTTGAGTTGACTCAATCTGCCCCCAGAAGTCTCGCAATTCGCTGATGTGCTTAAGGGTAGCGGTTCAGGTTTTCTTCCTTCTATGCTGAAGAAATTCACAGGCGTTTCTATCGGATTCGACGAAGAAAAAGAACTCAATCCTATGAGGGAATTGATGGCGAAAGATGAATATAAGACTGATAAAGTAAAATTGGAAGAATTAAAGAAATCTATAAAGGGTTGAGTTGATATCAAGACTCTTTTAGTTGTTCCTGCTGTCGTGTGAACTGGTGTAGTGGCTGCGAATACCTCTTCTGAATCGTGAGTTGAAAAATTTGACCATGTGAAACCCATCGAAAATACCGATGATGTAAAGATTACCTCAAAATTTGGCCCAAGAAAGCATCCTGTCACTTGAGAAAAAGACAATCATACTTGAATCGATTTGGCTGCCAACGAATGAGCTTCTATATCGTCAATCTGTGATGGCGAGGTTTTGGAAAATAGAAAAACTGATCTGTGATGAAATGAATTAGTAATCAAATGAAATGATGGGAAAACCTATTATTATCTCCATATGCAGAAAAAATCTGAATTAGATGAGTGAGAAAAAGTGAAAAGTGGTGATGTGATATGATATGTTTGAGAAACTGGGAGATCCACGTGACCTCATTTGCATATTACTATAAAAGAAAACGACAAATCGGTTGACCCGCTTGCCGTTTTGCCTGAAGTATTCGATGATTATAAAGTGGTGGCGTAAATGCGATGACGAAAAAAAAGACGCCCCGACTATTCGGGGCGTCTCTACCATATTATATATTCTTAATGATTTTTTTTACGACACCGATGACTTTTGCTTGGTCGTATTTGACGATTTCGACCTTGTCGAAGAATCTATTCACTGATTCAAGGAATAATTTGCCATCTTGCTTGAGTATTTTTTTGAGTTTTGGAAGTTCGTTGTGCTCCACCAGAACGTAGTCGTTGGGATCGTAGTTGTCTTGTTGCTTGACGAGAACCAAGTCAGAATCTTGTATTTTTGGCTCCATGCTATTTCATTTTGCTCTCACGAAGAAACAATTGCGTGGATCTTTGGTGCCGAGCATGGCGATAGTCATCGGGATTTTTTCCTGTGAATATTCGTCCACGATTCTTTTTCCTTTGTTTCCGCATTGTGCGAAACCGAAGATGGGAACTTGGATAATATCACTAAATTGATCCGTGATGCTTTCTCTGAGTAGTTTGTATCATCCTTCGTCTTTGGTGAAGTATCCTTTGAGGACGAGTTGATTGAGTTTGTTGAGTACGGTCTGCGGATGATTGGCTCAGATGCCGGCTGCGATTTCTCTCAAAGTGACTCATTCTTGGTGAGTATTTTTTTTAAAAAAACTAATCAAAGCTTTCTGGATGGAATCGAGTTCTTTCATGGGAATATTTACATTAGAAATTAAATAATTGCTTATGAGATTCCGGCTAGATTCCGGTTGCAACCCACTAGCGGGTAATAACACCGGAATGACAGCCGGAGTGACTGACGAAGAGAATAAGGATTTTTTTGACAATATCAAGGGATTTTTGACATAATCAATGTATTTTTTGACATAATTTGACTTGCTAGGTGTGAACTGCTGAAAAATCTCTTGATTTTTGTAAAAATATGATTAATGTATACATCGTTGAATGAGATTCCGGCTAGATTCCGGTTGCAACCCGCTAGCGGGTAATAACACCGGAATGACAGCCGAGTAAAAATGTTTTATACTTTATACTAAATATTATTATGGCAACGAAAAAACAGGAATTGCAAGAGGCGTTCAAGAACATTGAGAAGCAATTCGGAAAAGGTGCAATTATGAGAATGGGTGACAATTCAAATGTAGGACTTGTGAATACCTTCCATAGTTGATCGTATGTATTGGATCTCATCTTGGGATGAGGATATCCGGAAGGAAGAGTGGTGGAAATCTATGGACCTGAATCTTCAGGAAAGACTACTATTGCGCTTCATGCTATCGCAGAAATCCAAAAAAGAGGTGAAACTGCTGCGTTTATTGATGCGGAACACGCCTTGGATCCTTGCTATGCGAAGATATTGGGTGTGGATGTTGATAATTTGCTTCTTTCACAACCTGATTATGGTGAGCAAGCATTGCAAATCGCTGAAGAATTGGCGAGAACATGAGCTATCAGATTGATTGTCATCGATTCCGTAGCTGCTTTGGTTCCTAGAGCTGAAGTGGAAGGGGATATGGGCGATAGTTATATGGGATTGCAGGCGAGAATGATGTCTCAAGGACTCAGAAAATTATCATCTATCTTGGCGAAATCTTGAACTACCTGCATCTTCATCAATCAGATCCGCATGAAGATAGGCGTGATGTTTGGTAATCCAGAAACGACTCCAGGAGGTAATGCACTCAAATTCTTCGCTTCACAAAGAATTGAAATCAGAAAATGAGAAAAAATCATGAACGATAAAGAGCAAATTTGATATTTTGCAAAGATCAAGATATCTAAGAATAAAGTTGCTGCTCCGTTTAAGACCGCAGAGCTTCCCGTGAAATGGACTATGGGATATGAAAAGACTATGGACATCATCGAATCAGCCGATATTCTCAAAATCATCAGCAAATCATGAGCATTTTACACTATCGGCAAGCAGAAAATTCAAGGAAAAGATAAATTAGCTCAATTATTGGATTCTGACGAGAAGGTAAGAAAGAATCTGGAGAAAGAAATCATCGAAAAGATTAAGGAGATGAGAATGGGAAAGAAAGTAATGAATGATGAGGTGTTGGTGAGTGTTGAAGAAGGTGTAGAAGAGGATGTGGCGGTGGTAAAGGAGTAATTTCTTGACCTCACCCCCAACCCCTCTCCTTCGAGGAGATGGGAGACAAATCCCTCTTCCGCCTTACTCCCTCTCCCTTTGTCAAGGGACACAAATTAAAGTAATTTCTTTTGTTAAAATATATAGATTTCATGCCTTGCAACCGCATGAAATCTTTTTTTAATTTTGAAAAATCTTGCGATTGCTCCCGCTTTGCGGGATAATTTCGACGTTAGAAAACCTTCGTTTTACTTCAGGCTTTCTTTGCGTCTCAAATAAACCCGTAGGATTTTTTACTAAATCATTTTATTTTTGATTCTTCAATCTACGATCTTCCCTAGTGAAAATCATTTTTTCTGCCATGTTAAAATCACGAATGGGTTCCCAGATTGCTTCTCTTCGGTCGCAACCACCGCTAAAGCGGGGTCTTCGATGACGGGAACAGATAAATCTTTATGATCGGAATAGTCTTGGGCTTGTTGGTCGCTGAGTTCTATGACGTTCTTTGTCGCGAGATGGCCGAGAATGTTGCCGAGATGATGCGTGGGGATTCGCCCCTGGTTAAAACCAGGAGTTGCGTGTTTCCCTATCGTATAGATTGGGATTCAGATCTTGCCAGCATTGTTTTTGAGATGGTCGGGAAAATTTTTGTATTCCGATGACGTTATGTAGATATTACCCAAATCCCCCTGTTTTGCTTCCCCCTTTCAGTAAAGGGGGGACTTCCCGGTCGAAATAAAAAAATAGTCATTATTTTTTTCGATTCCAAATTCTTCCTGAAGATGATGTCGAACTTCAGATTGTAGTTCAGAAGACCCCCTAAATCCCCCTGCGAGGGGGATTTTAAATCCTCCTGTCCTGCGGACTTCCTCCTTTGCAAAGGAGGACAAAGTTTCCAGTTTTTTTATCTTGGCGATAAAAAATCAGCCGATATGATTTCTATGTGGTCGGAATCTTGCTAGTTTGGCTGCCTGATTACTCTCCATAATTCTTTCTCATCTCCACATGTCCATGCCTGTCGACTTTCACTCGACATCAACATTTTCTAGCTCTATTTTTCATGAGAATTCTTGCATGATGTTTGCGATTACTCATTCATTCTCTATCGGGTTCAATGTGCAAGTCGAATAGATGATGGTTCATCACGGTTTGCATGCGAGGATTCATGATTTCAATAACTGATATTGAAGGGCAGCGATTTTTTTGATTTTTAATTCATCTCGTGATTGCTGGATGGCAATCTTGTGCACGACTGTTTTCGAAATCTGCAATTCCTTCCCCCGAAGCGTCGGGGTTGAACTTGCAGTTTCTCAAAT
>PFWQ01000080.1 GCA_002791215.1 candidate division SR1 bacterium CG_4_9_14_3_um_filter_40_9 | reverse complement strand
GGTAGCAGATTATGGATTCTCGGTAGTAAATCAACATATATTACATATTCGCTTGGGAACTATGGAGGAGTGGGTTGTAACAACGAAAAAGCAGATTAATTATTTCTGAAGTAGAAACCTTTTCTGCTCAGATCCCCATCGCTCATAAACCGTCTATGATGAGCGAGCATCTTGTTTCAAGTCCCTTTCTTCCTTTGAGAAATCATCTGTATCTGGCGATAATTTTTTCTGCGTCATCTTTTGCGTTAAGCGCATTAAGTAATTTACTTCGTCGTCATTTATTGATTTCTTCAGCATCTTTTTCTCCTTCGTAAAATGGCACCACGATATAGAATTCCTTTGTATAAATAAGTCCTTGTTGCATATCTATATCCTGCAAAAATTTGTAATAAGCTTCGCCTTGTTTCTGGAGTGTAAGATTCTCTATTTTGTCTACATTTGTCTTTATATAATGGAGATACATGGAGAGATCGAGGTAGGTATTGCGTATGATGATTTGTATCGGAAAGTCCAATCCATTCAGGAATTTTTTGTATTGTTCCAGCACTATCTGCTGTTCATCGAAGTTTTTAAGATCGAGATTGAGTCCGGTTATCCTGAGAATTCACCTCAAACCTCAGTCTTTGAGTATCATGGTGTCGTTTTTTATTTCAGAAACTGGCAACATATTTTCCGTATTGAATACGTTGTCGTGTTTTGTCTTTTGTACTTTTGTTTGTTCTCATAGATTGAAAATCATTCTTGCACGAATGGGATAAATATTACATTAAAATGCTCAGGTTGTTGTGCTGTAGATATTGTAGAAGTAACTGACGATATATCGTGATAATCACATGACAGCTAGTGCTATTGCTACTCAAATCAGCATTTTCTTAGCTTTCCCTACTGCTTCTTCCTGCTTGGAGAAGAAAATGAGATAGAAAGCTATTATGACCATAATGAGTGATAGCAATGATACCAGACCTAAGAGGATATTCACGATGGTCTGTATATATACTAATGCCGGAGTGGTCTTACCTGTGGCCGCATATGTTCCCATACCAAAGAAGTCACGGATTCTGGCAAATGTGCTTTCATCAGATTCTAATTCGTTGCTAGTTAGATTTCCCGCTATGTTCAGATTGTCATCGTCGTTCTCATAATTTTGGCTTTGTTCATAAAAAGGCTCGCTTCCATCAGAAGTTGCGAAAACGCTATTTGTGGAAAATACAAAGTATCATGTACAAAGTAATATAGCGACCATTAGTATCTTTTTTACATACTGCAACATAATGTGCACATTTAGAAGAGTAAAATCTTTAAAATCAGTTTATAGCCCCCTGGATAATATAGAATACGAAGCTTACTATCAATCGACTAAGTCCTATTCCTGCTATGGCTATGGCTGCGAATTGGATTCATTTTATCCCCCTTTTATATTGTGTTTCGTCGCCCGCTGCCGTCAATACCAATACTCCATGATAAATAAGGTAGATCAACGCCACCAGACTTACTAGTCCTAACGCATAATTTATGATATTCCTGATGATGCTCAGAGTTTGTAATTTCGCGGTATCATGTGTTTCTATCTCGATATCCGCGCTGACTAAGCCTCCTACCTTATTTTTTGGGATATTGTCTTCTGCATTTATGACTTTATATGCTCATTCTCTTATCGGATTACTCAGATCATCTGCATTTATGACTTGTGTCTGCTCTTCCGTATAAATAGTAGCATTTCCCGGTACCTCAAATTGGGCCAAAGAGGATAGGCCTACGATATATGCGGTTATGATTCCCAAGAGCACTATTTTTTTCATAATTATGAGACTTCTGAATTAAAGATTCTTCGCATACCTAGATTATACTGCTTTGTAGCATAATTTCGACATCGTCCAGACGACTACAATAACATTCTGGTCCGTGTCTCAATTATACTTAAAATGCCAAATTATGCAAATTTTTCTTCACAAAAATTTACTCCGTGCCAACCACTTCGCAAATTTACCCTTGAAAAACCCTTGTTATTTTGTATATATCATCTATATTATGCTCAAAAAAGTTTGACATTGTTTATATTTTAAGTGTAATGATCATGAATAGAAGCTTTTTCATCATGTTCTTCATGTATTTCTTCGTAGTGCAATCTGCGATTTTCGGCGTTGTTCGATGAGAGCCAAAATTTTATCTTATCAGTATCGTCAATCTTGTATTCATCATTTTGATGGCATTATTCTATAAAAACTTTGATACATCACCCGCTATGGGGGGTACAAAAAAAGATCTTTTTGAAGAAACAAAAGCTGAACATATAGTGCATAAATATCATGTCACTTTGCATGCTTCCAGAAAAAACAACTCCAGTCTGATTAGTTATCTTTTCGTCATATCCATAATATTGCTGTTTTTGGTCGTTTTGGACAAAGCGTTTCTGAATATCTTCCCTGTAAGCGTATGGCGATTCGCATGATTCTATTTTATCATGCTATTCTTGTCTGCCAAAAAGCTGCTCGATAAGAAAATTGTCATATGAAATACTGTTTTCCTCCCCAAAGATTTCCTCTTCTGGACCAGTCTGATTGTCGTGATAGGTGTATATGGTACTTTGGTTTTGCAGGTACTCGCATTTAAGCTCTTATTCGCTGCCCTCATCTGATTTATCTTTTTCTTTATCGGAGCGACTATCGTCAAAGAACTCTGATCATCAAATATCTTTAAGCTGTTTTTCACGAGATTTTATCTGGTCTTGATAGCTATATTCGCTCTTATCCTGTGAGTGCAAAGCTTTTCTTCAAGCTACAAATACAAGCTGGCTAATGATCGAGGTGCCATACAATCCTTATTCACCCATGGGTTTTCGTTCCACCGTATACAACAGGTCTGAATGGAAGATGTCTTTACATGACCTGATCTTTTATCAAACGGTACCTGACAAGTCCTTTCTACAAGCCTTTCTACGTGAATAGTTGGTGATACATATTCAGATGTTATTTTAACCGGTGATGTAAGTTCTGATGTTCTTTTTTCTAAAGATGCGACCGTTTCTTCTACTATTGATGCTTGAACTGTCGAACCAGAAGAGGACGATAGATTAAACGTTCCTTTGTATCCTACCTTAATGGACACGCTGATCTATCTCATGGATCATTATGGCGTAGAGTTGTCATCTCAAAAGAATATGATATTTACATATGTCTCCCCAAAGAACCCTTATTATGCTCAATTTAAGACGGCCTATGATATGAAACTGATAGGCTATAGCGCTAATCCAAGTAAGCGTGTATTGTGTGAAACCTATATGGTCATGAAGTGATTGGTAGGAGGGCGAAGCGTAACAAGCTCGTCAGATATCAAATCAGCATACTGGAGCGAAGCTACTAAAAAATGAGTATTGAATTGATGCAAACGAAATTTCTATGTAAAAAATACTAACCTATAAAGCTTCTAGCTGCTAGCTTCTTGCTACTAGCTTTTGGTATTTTCTAGAAACTAGTGGCTAGTGACTAGTAGCTAATATTTATTCAAACATTCTTTTGAGATCGGGATCTTTGATCATATCTATGTTCCGCATGGGATCGAAGGTGATAGAAATCACTACCGTATATCATTCACATTTCTCGTTGATCGCATTTTTTACCATCTCCTGCAACATTTCTGCCATAGGGCAGGCAGGCGTCGTGAAGGTCATGAGGATATTAATTTTCTTTTCTTTTTCTTGTACTTTGATGTCATAAATGAGTCATAAGGTGAAAATATCTATGATAGGGAACTCTGGATCATAGACAGTTTTGAGTGCTTTCTCTACTATTTTTTTCTTATACCGAACTGCTTTAGAAATCTCCAACTTCTTCACTTCATTCGAAGTTGCAGCATCTAAAGTCATCGGTATAACGTCGACGTTACCCGCTACAGCGTGTTTGCGTCTCAGTTTATCAAGCGTCTTCTTCATTTTTCTTGGCACTATCTGAGAATAAAGCGATCTGCAAAAAGACAAATCCTATCAGCAGTACTATCCCTATATATTTATTCCGATATTCTAGGAGAAGCAGGAGGATGTTTATCAGCACGTATATCCCAAAGAGTAATGACAATTTGTAGCTATCCTTTATGATGCGTAGTTTTTCTACATGACGATAGATGTTCTGTATCCCGACAAACAGATAAAAACTTATGCCCCATGATGCTATAAATATTCACAAAAAACCTAATCAGATGCCCATCATGGGATCTTCATAGATGTTGATGGACGTGTAGACTATCAATATGATGGCTACTCAAAGAATGAATTTTATCCCTGAGATGATGTGATAAAGATACATGAATTAGTCGAAAGTCATAAAGTCGAACGTCACTCTGAATCCCGCATCAAGTGGCGGGACAAGTTCCATGAAGAGTCTGAATTAGATTCTTCGTTTCGCTCAGGATGACGGCTATCATTCGATATTGATATCTTCTATTTCGTTGCGTAACTTGTCTTCTCATGTCAATATCTGTCCACTATCTGATGGAGACGGTATGAAGAACCCGTTATTCCCCATCTCATAGAATTTATAATAGATTTTTTCTCGTAAGCCAGCTCATAAGGGTATGAGCGTGTATCATAAGATAGATGGAAGAAGCATGAGGAGATACGTCTGTTTTTGTGTATCCCCAGTAGTAGCTGATTTGTAAATGATAGCATACATAAGCAATGCAGCTGCGAAACCTATGATGTTACCCATAAATGCAGATCCGGAATAGTTCGGGTTGCTAGAGAATTCAACCTGACATGCTGAGATGAATACTGAAAATAACACATGGAATCATAATACTATAAATAGTGTCTGAACGTCTTTACTAAAAACCAGATAGATCGGAGCTAGTATAAAGAATAATATTCCGTTGGTTAATAAGAGCAATCCGAATGTCTTGGTGGCGTTTGTATATTTTTTGCCATAAAACAAGCTGTAGAGCCCGGAAACGGAAATATTCCCGATGAAGGTGCTTAGAAATCATATGAAAAGCAATATTAGCGGAAGCAATGGATTTGGTCTGCTTGCCAATCATCATGTGGCATCTGCCCCCCCTAATGCTGTGATGAACATTCCGCCAATGAAAGTGAGTATCACGAATAATAGTGCTGCTATGATTCATCCCACAGCTAATCAAAGGAATGCCCTTCCTATAACCTGCCACCCGCTTTGATTGTTAGGTTCATTAAAAACATTTTTTTCTTGCACTGATGTGGGCATGGTCGTAAACTGGCTAATTCATAGATTTTGCAAGTCTTCCATTTTTTTGTGTTTTAGATGTTAAAATTTATATATATGCATATATAGTTGCTACCACAATAATTCTTCATTACATTTCCCCACTATCGTGGACTAAAGAGACTTATTTGGGTAGCAAACTATTTGGGACACTGGATGTTTTTGATTCATGTTTTGAAACCCTTATTGTTGGTACTATCCTCTGTGGAACTCGAGATAATGTAGAGATAACCTTGATCTTTGAAGAAATACTGGTTCATATAAATTTTTTCTTTTGGAGTTGCCCCATCGAATGTGAATGATTGCAGATGTCAGGTCATTGTATCTTTTCAGCATTTTACGTCGATCTGTGATGATGCGCTGGCTTTAAATCATTGTAATCTGGTTTCCAACTTTTTTATATTCAATTGCACCAGTCTGTCTAGCGGTATCTCTGTAGAGATCTGTTCTTTGGAGATGAGAAGCGAATCACTGTATCAGCCTTTGTTCATTATCGTATATACTCTGTATAAGTTCTCTTCATTTTCAAATATTACCTTTTCTTCTTCTGTTATCCCCACCAATGCCATATTTTGGGTCGTGACTTTGAAAGTGAATTGATCAAAACTTACTTCTGTTGTGTATTTCTTGGCGCATCAATTTAGTACTATCATGCCTCCGACAAGCAGCGATACCATGACGATCTTTTTCATAATTATCTGTTTTTAGATGAATATATAAATAATGGCTAGCAGAATTCCGATGCCTATTCCTATGAGGAAGGATTTGGTGTATATCTGATTTTTGTTTGGCTTCTCTTCATCATATCCTATCCATATGCGAGAGATTATGTATCCAAGCATAGTTCCATAAAAGATAAGATATCATGGCATAAGGACCTGTCTCACGATATCATAATATTGCGCGCTGATGATGACGTCTCCTCTTAGGAAAAAGAGTCATACCACGATGGTAAGAAAAAAAAATATTCATTTCAAAATCTCTAACAAAGTCCCCATAGCTGTTTTAACAATCTATAAAAAATAAAAGAATCTGCTTATTACTTGCCTGTTTCATCTACGATTGCTTGTAATACATCTGTCATGAGCTGAATGTCTTCTTCTGTCAATCCTGTTGCTGATTTAGATTCGATCTTTCTTTTCTCTATCAGATCTCTGATTTTCGCTTTTAGGGCATTATCTTCTGCAGTAGCTGTCGTGGTATTGGTTGCTACTGTCGTGTCTGTGCTGACTTCTAAAGCGGTCGTTCCTGTTGTATCTATCACATCTCAACTTATCACATCATTATTCATTGTACCAGAATTTATAGCTCCTGTAGCAATCTCTCAGGTAATGGTATCTCCCGTCAATTCTTCTGATTGATTGATTTTTGTCATAGAACATCAGGTCAATAGTAGTACTGCTGATATCAAAGAAATCATTTTTAATTTATGCATTTTTTATTTATTAAAAAAATAAACGAATGTTACTCGTATGATACTTTTTTAAAATATAAAATCAAGACACATTTCAGTCTTTAGTCTTTAGTTGTTAGTCTTTAGCACTTGGCTTTCTTTGAATATTTCTTTGTGCTGTCTCAGTTTATACCTAACTGTGGTATAGCTTTGACGTTACTCTGTATTACTGCCGAGTCGGCGTCTCAGACTATAGTCGATATCTCAAGCGCTGTAAATGACGATGATGGTGTTTTTCTCTGTTTGCTCGATTTCTTTTATGATGACTGAGAAGTCCGTAGTATATGTGCCGCCGCATATTTTCGCAAAATGATTCCCTAAGTCGTTCAAAGTACGGGTATTCTCTTTCTTGATGAATGCATGATGTTCAATGAAGTCCTTGATATTTTCTCTGGCCGCGTAGATGTCATAAATCATCACTTTGTCGTATTTTTTCAGCGTCCTTTGAAAATCTTCCCATCCGATGACTATCCTGTTTATTTGATGTGGCTGGAAGATGACGAATAATTTCTTGCCAGGGAACTTCTTTTTCAATGCTAAATAGCCAAGTTCGATAGAAGAAGCCATATGTCCGTAATCCGTGAATATTTTTGCTCCGTTCTTATTCGTTTTTAAAAGTTCCAATCTTCTCCAGAGTCACCCGAATGTTTTTAAAGATGACAGAAGATTTTGCCTGATGATTCCAGATGATTTTCAAAGTTCTGTTAATAATGCCAGCACTAATGACCCATTTACATTGTTATGTCCGCCTCGAATGTGAGTGAATGGAATTTTTTTTATGGAAATTTCTTGTATATTTGATCAACTGACGTTTTTAAGCCGTTTCGGGACGAGTACTTTCTGCTTAGTCCTATTTATGAGCTGTTGGAATGCAGAAAGATAGTCCTTAATATCTTTGTAATAATCCGTGTGATCCAGCTCTAAACTCGTGATGACTACATAATCGAGATCGAGATAGAGAAAATGTCTTTTGTATTCACATGCTTCTACGAAAAAATATACGGATTTCAGAAGATGAGTTCAGAGGATGTCAGAGGATTTTCAGGTGAGAATGAAATCAAAGATTGATCTGATGTCGTTTTTATGGTCCGGATTGAGATAATAGCTTTGATTATCGAATTCTGGAACGAGCGCTCATAAGATTCCTAATCCGAAATTCGGCAACAATTTTTTTGCGGTGTGAATCGCTAGGGCAGTTGTCGAACTTTTCCCGTTGGTTCAAGCGAATCCGACCGTGATGAAGTATTTGGATATTTCTCCGAGGAACTGAAAGTAGCTTATGATCAGCGTTATTTTTTTATTCTCTTTAGCCAGGTTTCTCGCTTTTGTCACTTCGGGAGAATCTACCACCGCTTCAGAATAGATGACGATGTCATCGAGTTTCGGTTCATATTTGTCGTGTCCTATGATGACTTTGAGTCACTTTTTCTCTAATTTATCGGTGAGTTCACTCTGGAATCCATCTATACAGACGAGATTGGTATATCATAAATCATAGAGTAGTCATGCTACTCCAGACATTCATGTTCATCCTGCTCATACTAAAACGATATTTCACATAGATTTTCGGTCTTATATGCTAAATGCTAGACAATGGTAATGAAGGCCTTCGGGAAAACAAGAAAAAAACAAAAAAATCTGAATTGCTTCAGATCTTTATTCTACCCAGCCCCGCAGTCGCTTCACTCAGCGGGGTTCATTTCATTCGGTGGGATCCCGACGGATCGGGGTAAACTTGAACCCCTTTTGCTATGTTTTTTGCCCAGAGAGAGAATCGAACTCTCACCCCTTACGAGACACGATTTTGAGTCGTGCGCGTCTACCAATTCCGCCACCTGGGCAAAATAGTCTTTAGTCTTTAGTCCTTAGTCTTTAGTCACCATGATGCCACTACTTTATGACTTTATGAACCTTGAGACTTTGAACTAGGTAGTGGTTGGGTTTTTATCAAAAAAACATCAAAAATCAATTGATTTTTGACCCAAATTACTTATCATTTTTATGTGATGAATATTATTCGTCTTTTTTATACGTGTAATCTTAAATCATGGATTTGAACAAGGTGATGATCATTGGTAGATCTACCAGTAATTTGCAAGTGAAAACTATCGAAAGTAGCGGTACTCCTGTGGTAAACTTTACCGTAGCAACCAACAGAAAATTCAAAAACAGAGATGGTAATGTATTGGAAGATGCAGAATACCATAGATGTGTTTCTTATGGTAAGGGCGCAGAAGTATTGGGGAAGTATTTGAATAAAGGGAAAAGAATCTACATCGAAGGCAGATTGAGAACTAGAAAATGGGAGGACAGTGAATGAAAAGAGAAATTTTCTACAGAAGTCATTGTTGATAATTTCATCTTCTTGGATCAGAAATGAGCTAGAGACGAGGAAAGTCCGTCAACAGAACCTGTTGTAGCTGCTGACGACGAAGAGGTACCATTTTAGTCTTTAGTTGTTAGTCTTTAGCTTTTAGCTGAAAGTAGAAAAACAAAATTATGTGAATATTTTGGCGATGAATGTAAATGTTGTACTATTTTTTTGTCAGCCTTGCAAACCGTATAGCGTGGTCAGCGCTTTTTTATAGCTTATATAGAGAAATTATGTCATTAAAGAAGAAATTAATGGAGATTTTGTTTGATGTCTTTGATATGATTTCCTTCCTCGTATTTGTAGGTGGGATAGTCTTATTTATCAGATTTTTTGTAGCAAATCCTTATACTGTTGTAGGTGCGAGCATGTATCCTGCTTTTGAAGAAAATGATTTTATTGTTGTCGATAAAATTACTCCAAGATTCGGGGAAATAAAAAGAGGCGATGTTATTGTATTTGTTCCTCCTTGAAAAACCATTCCCTATATTAAGAGAGTTATCGGTCTTCCATGAGAAACAGTGAAAATACAAGATGATAATGTGCTGATTTGTAAAATAGACAAGGACGTAGAAAATTGTGAAAAATTGGATCAATCATATCTTCCAGATGATGTAGAAACCGAAGCTAGATGTGGTCTAACTGAATTCAAGATCGTCAGCTGACTCTTTGTAATGTGAGACAATAGATGATTTTCTACAGATTCCCGCTGTTGTTTCGGATTGGATTGTTATGATGGGTCGAGCTATGAAGTCCCTTTTGATCACATCATCTGAAAAGTATATATCAGATTTTTCCCAAAATTTTGATTATTTTAGCTTCTAAACGGCATCCAGCTTTAGTTTGCTTTCGATATATCTATGAAGATTTTTTCTAATTTTGATACTACTATCAGAAGAATGAAATTCCAAGAATATCAGGAACAATTTGGCCCTGAAAATGTTATCATGTTTGGAAGAAGCAAATTATATCGGGTCATTAAGGTAGTCATCCCAACCTTCTTCTTGATTGCCGCCACTGTTTTGGGCTTAGTGTGACTGTATTCACGATTGTGAAGCGATTATATGTTATACTTTGTCATCGCTTTTGCGTTATTCGATCTTGTCCGATTGTTTCCTATCATCGGTAAGTATATGGACTACAAGCTTGATTTCATCATTGTCACTCCGGACTTGCTTATCATGTATGACCAATGAGGAATCTTCAATAGAAACATCATAAGCACCAACGAAAAAAGCATTAAAACTATTTCTGTAAAAAAAACTTGACTATTCTATAGCATATTCAACAATGGCGATCTTATCTTCTTAACTGAATGAGATACTACAGGCGGTGGTGGTGAAATCACTTTACGTCGGGTTCCTAAGCCAGAGAAAAGAAGAAAGGAAATCGCCAGAATCATGAGTAAGGATTTAGAAACTAAAATTTTGGATTCTATAGGAGGAGATTCGGTTGCTTAGGTTTTATCATATACTCTATAATCATGAAACAAGAAGACGTACTTCATATCCCCTATGATATTTATGAATCTCCGCAGGAGGTGGTGATTGTTTTGCCTTTGTGAGGTGTTCAAAAGGATAGCGTCAAGCTATCTATCAAAAATTATAGACTCATCATCTCTTGAAAAAGAGCAAAGCCTACCGTGAAAGAAAATCTTCTTCCTCTGAAAGAGGAGTGTTATCGATGAAATATAGAACAGGTGATAGATCTGCCTCCTCAAGTGTATTTCGACAAGATTCATAGTAAGCTGACTCCCGACAACACCTTACAAATCGTTGTGCCAAAAGCCCTCATCCCTGAAAAAATCGAAGTTGAGGTGGAATATGATAAATAAATAAGCCCGAAGGGCGATAAACGCTTCGCGATAAAAGCCCCGAAGTATCGGGGCGATAAACACTTCGTGATAAATAAGTTGTTGAAATAGCTGCAGAGAATAGTATAGTAAAGTGTACTATTTTTTTGTTTCTTATTTTTTCTGTATGCTCAATAAAGAATATAGATATATCGGACTCGATTTTGAGACGACGTGATTGGATCCGTTCAAAGATGAGCCGATTCAGATTTGAATCGTAGAGCTTGATGCAGATGGGAAAATCATCGATCAATTCCAATCTCTCATCAAACCTTCAAAAAAGACTGATGAACTCAAGCACATTGTTTGATTTATCACAGGATTTTCGATTTCTGATCTAGAACATGCGCCTTTGGTTGATCAGGTAGAGCCCCAGATTTCTAAATTTTTTGATAAGCACACTGTGGTGATATGACACAATGCCCAATTCGATTTGGATTTTCTAAAGAGATATTTCCCTTCAATGACCTATGCTTTTGCTGTCGATACTTTCCAGTTTTCTCAAACTTTCGTGCACTATGCTCCGAGTTATGCGCTAGAAGTCCTGATCCAACATCTTCAAGAAAAAGATTCTGCCCCTGCTAACTGAACCAACAGGGCAAGCCTTTCACCGTGGTTGGAGAGTTATTGATTGGCTATGTCTTCATCTAAGGACTCTTTCCATGATGCCCTCTACGATACGAAGCATTCCTTAGCTTTGTATATGTACTTCATAAGCACACTTTCTCAATTGTGTCAAAAATATCCGAATCTAGTGCAATTTGTGAAGCAGGATGCCTCAATCTTTTCTAAAATATTTGTTCCTCCTATTCTTGATGTCTCTTCCCCTATCAAATTCCTTGCACTCGAAAAAATTTTTCCTTCAAAAACTTCTGTCAAATCCAAGAAGACTGATCTTCAACTCGCTGGTCTGGAACATGCTAAAAAATATTATGTAGGCAATATTTATATCAAGGATCTTCTTCATAGCCTTGCATCCCAGAAACATCTTATTCTGAGTTTTTCCAATCTTCAGAAGCTGGAAATTGCAAAAGAGATATTACATCAATTTTGAATCAAGAATCTATGATTCATCAAAGAGGATCAGACTATCAATGAAAAAAAATTCCAACAATTTTTAAATAAAAAAGTCTTTTCTCATGAAGAAGTCTTGTTCGTGATAAAATATGTATCGCATCTCGATAGAGGATATGGAACCTTGGATTTGAACAACAAATTCGATTATCAGATTTATTCCTTTATCAAAGATAGCAGAGAGCAAGTTAAGTACCCTTTGGTTCTGGCCACACACAGCAGTCTGTTTTCTATCTTGGATAATGAATTACACGCATATAAGGATTATGCTGTCTGTTTCTTCGACGTGGAACAACGATATAAGAGTTATAATTTCTTTTTGTCCCGTCCTTGCGATCTTTATTACACTTTAAATCTCTTAGAGACTCTTTTATATAAACAATGACTGAAATACCAGTTGTGAATTGACAATTCTAACAAAAAATCGAGTCCAACTATATCCACTAAACTTCAAGATTTTTATCAGTATTTCCAGATTCTCATCTGAGAGCTTTCTATAGAAACTAAAAAATTGTTCACTGATACATCTAAAACATATATACAACACGATCCCATCTTAGGACATTCCGATTTCTACAAAACAACCCTGTGTTTGAATAAGATGAGCGGTTGTCTCGAATGAATAAAAGATGATATCGAGGAATCAGATTTTGTCGAGTTGTCCCGCCAGATTGCTCATATGTTCAATGTGTTCGATTCTGTCGTGAATATCAACAAGAAAATATACGGGCAATCAGATTTCTATTTTGTATACTCGGAGAACGCTAAATTCACTTCATGGCCGGAATTTGTAGATTTATTTACGTCTAGCACCACATACTTCTTCTCCAATACCAATAAACAATGTGCTAAGTTGTCGGAAAATGAAGAGAAAACTGTTGTCCCTATGCTGCCTTTTGATGAAAAATTCGATAAGCTCATAGACTATTTGTCTACTTCTTTCTTTGAAGATTCATCTATCAAAAAGTCAGTTTTTGTCGTCTCCACCCAAAAAGAGCAATCTAAAAAAATATTTGAAGAAATATATCAGAAACGTATACATGAGAGGGCATTACTTTTGGTGGAAAACATCACTTGAGGAGTCTGAAAAAATATTTTTAAAGCCAAACAGGAAAAGGGAAGTAAAATATTGATCGGTTGATACAGCTTTCTGCTCTATGCATATGCCAACAAAATCCCTCTTGATGAGATTCTTATCTTCAACGTCAACGGCCCGAGTAAACAGCAGATTTTAGATGATATTAGATGGTATGCTTTTACGTAGTATCACTGAGAAACAAATCTTTTCTTTCATCAAGCTCATAGCAGCTGCGATTATCTTTTATGCATGTTTAAATTATGCTATTTTGCCTGTGGGCGAAGATTTCTCTGAACTCGTCCAAAAGGATTACATCGGAGTTGAAAGTACAAAGTACAAAGTAGAAAGTACAATAACTAACCTAGTAGAGCAATATATTCAGGAGGGGGTTGATGAGATTAATAATGAAGAAATTAAGCAGGGGCAAGATAATTATCTTGAGTGGCAGGGGCAGTTACAAACAACCCCTACAGTTTCGTGACATTTTGCTGCTCAAAATACGGACAATCAATATCAGGATAAATTCATCACTATCTGCAATTCGAATACCGACCTTTGCGGTCTGATAGACCGGGTAGGCGATTATACATGAAAGGAAAAATATCTATATCTCTCAAGCATTTTCAGCATGGTGAATTTTATCCAAGAACACATGGTGATAGGCAATGATATCGTCTCTGTGCTCCGCAAAATCACTATTGATAATAGTTTGTGAAATAGAAGAGGATATGCCACATGGAATAACATTGTATTCAATTTGTGATCAGTACAGTCGAGAGCAGAATTTGTGTGACTTGTCGCCCATGAATTGTGACATATATACGATTTATGAGCTCTTCAATGAGTAAGCAGCAATAAGCATGGCGCTTTCACAGAATTCGGCAAGAAGGTATTTGCTGTTGATGATCTTTCTTTGCAGTATTATGCAGACTCTCGGAAAAGCGAAAAGATAAGGAAGTCTGGATCTTTGAAAAAAGACTTTTGCAGCGGATATGGTATGACTGATCCTTTTGAAGATTTCGCTGAATGTTTCAATCTCTACATGAACCATAATTCCTTGTTTAAAGCTATGGCAAAAAACAATCAAATTCTTAAAAAGAAATATAATTTTGTTGCTAGTGTGTTTGATGGAAATTTCCTTCATGCATATAAGACCGAAGTGAATTATGTGAAAGATAATGCTGGTCGAAGGCCATGGGACACTACTAGAATTAGTCCTTAGTCTTTAGTCCTTAGTTTTTAGCAAAAAATTTATTTATATGTGGACAAACAAAAATAGAAAGAGTAAAATTATGATTCTGGCATTGATAGCTTTCTGCCTGCCTATTTTTTCTGTATATACCTCTGCTCAAATGACCTCATGAGTCGCTGATCCATGTGTAAATTCAAATATCTGTTCTGCACCGCCTCCTGCATTCAGACTTATGACGAGTTTCATCAAAGAGATGATTATTGCAATCAAGACAGTTGGTACAAGAAACCCTTATGTGGGACAATATGTCTCTCCTTCACGGTTTCAGGGCAATGAGTTCAAACCGCCCAAAGAGGGTCTGACAAGCAAATTTATGAGAAATCTCAGACAGAAGTGGCAGTCCATGCTTGCTATAACTGCTGTTTTTACTGATCTGGAAAATTTAGGCGGACTCAAAGATTTTGCGTGATGACTCATCATTCTCGTCAAAAAAAAAGTATTTTTGAGGGATTATAAAACGCTGATGAAAATCGATAGTATGATCAGTGATAAAAAATATGAACTAGGGCTCGGAGGATGATGGACCGCCAAACTTACTGAAGCTAATCAAAAAATGTTCCAGAAAATCTTTGATAAATATGGTCCTGGCGGGGAATGATTGTTCAAAGAGGGCACGGTCATTAATCAGCATGCTACCTATAGGCAAATCACTACCTTGATGATGAGAATGAATAGCTCATTGAAAACATTTATCGCCAGCCCTGGATTAAAAATTACTCAATTCGCTTCCGGATTCACCAAGACTAGTCTTTTTGCGGATTCTCCTGATATCGAAATTAAATTCAATCAGGCCATGATAAGTGGTATGAAAGCCGATTATAAGTGCGCGTGATCCGTCAAATGCGACGATACTCTTATTAAATTTTTTAGCAATATCGCCAAAATCTGAAAGACTTTCGGAAGCTGAGCTACGGAAGCTCGGAAGACTATAACGGACGCTACCAAGAGATTATCTATTGCGATGTGAGGAGCAGGATGAAAAAATACGAAATCTGAGGAGAAGGCTGCTATCCAAAAAAGGAATCAGGAGCTCTTGAGAAGTCAGTTTGGTCTTAAGACTGCGGCCGCTACTACGTGATGGTTTGGTTTGAAAAATTATAGGAAGCAGTTTGATGCTGCAAGCAAGAAACTTAGCGATGGCTGGAAGGATATGCAGAAGGATCTTGGAGAAAATAATCAATGGGCTGCAATGTTCGCAAGAGGTAGCGGTAGTATGACTACTGCAGAGAAAAGAAAAGCTGCTCAGGATGTAAAAAAAGTCATCAATCAATTGAAAGACGATCTCCGTAATAAACCAAATTGCCAACAAGCTAGTGATTTCAAAATTGTTGAAATTGAGATCGGTGATGTTCCTGTCGATACGAGTGAATATGCTGATATCAAGGCATCTATGGATATGCTATATGCCGATGCTGTTGACATGAGTAAAAGCGCTATTATTGCCGACAATTCTGATGCGACGTATCCGTTTTTCCAAGTTTTAAACGTCGTCAGAACAACAATTAATGATGTTATCTGAAGTAAAAATAGCGAAAATAAGAATAATTTGATTAATAATTTGTGAAATGCTTGTAAAGCGCAGTGCGCAAATGCCTGATGAAAATGTTTTTATTAGTTAGTGTAGTGAATGTATCGTCTTCGTTCTTTTAGAAAATTATTACTGATACCGGGCTTGGTACTTATGTCTTTTTCTTGTACTCATGCTCAAAATCAAGATTCTTCTTATACTTCGTATTCAACGATTATCGCTAAAATTAAAGTAGATACCGAATTTTCCTCTGATAATTATTTAAATAAATTATTCACGAGTTTTACTGTGGGTACTGACCCTGATTGTACCGTAGGACCACGCAATCTAAAACTATTGATATCTTCTTATTGTAGCTCTGTTTTGATGAATGGGCATGTCATCAAAGATGGATTTGTATATTCTCCAAGGCAATCAGCATTTGTGTATCTGCTGTGTAAAAATATCAATCCCGTCTATTCTTTGTTTTTTGTTGTCAATGCCCCTCAATTCACCGGGTATTTTAAAGAGTCTGCTTTTGATAAACTCGATCTGCCTGTCAAAAATGATGAGAGGCATCTCGTCTATCTCTACGCCGATGATCTCTTCAATACTATCATCAAAGAATATTTTGCTATCAAGCAGGCTGATGTGTATGGTCTGCAGACTCATGATGAAAAAAAGTTTAGTTTAAAAAAACAAATCATAAATTTTACAAGTTCACATTTTGGTTGAATAGAGTTGTGTAATAAGAGTGATGAGCTGTCAAAGACTTTCTCCAAAACATGCACCTATATGACTCAGTATCTTCGTAACCAAAAGAAAATGTTTAAGGATCTAAATATCCTTAGTGCCTCTGGTATGTACAATGATTACACTCCTGCTACTGCCACAGCTTGTTCGGATGCTGGTAAAGTTGATTCTTCATATAATATTATGTTGTGCGGTTTGTGGTGAGAACCAAAAGAGAAAATCTTAAGCCCTTTCATCAATCTGGTGTATAATGAATTATTCTATTATAATCTGTTCGTCGAATATTATTCTCTGCAAATAGCAAAAAAACCTAATCTCTTCAAAGACACTACCATGAACAATGGAGTGTGAACAATCTCTGATCAGCAGGCAAGTCGTATCAATGAGATGAAAACTGAATTACTGTTTGCAAAACAGGCTTTGCGTATCAGCGTCAGAATGCTCCGCAATGCGTACGTGACATTCTCGCTTCATATATGATTCCTGATGTACCGAGAGAGTTTGCAGGATTTCGGTGAGGCTATGGCCAAAATCGCCACTCCCGTGTATACGCTGTTTGCTGAAAAAGGAAATTTTAGAAATGTGCAATGCCTACCACAATAATAAAGTCTGTAAAGTCATAAAGTCTGTAAAGTCATAAAGTCCATGGAACTTTGTTTTAGATAGTTATTAGATATGAGTAGAAGTTTTATCTCCAGAGCTATCGTTGTGTTACTGTTTGTGATTATGATGTTTTCATCACAGACTTTTTCGCGACAATTCAACGCTAGCCTTGGAAATGCTCTCTGATTGCAGAATCTCTGAGCAAAAGATGTTTCTCAAATGTTTAGTAAAGGGAAGGCGATCAATATCTATGACACTGCCTTGACCTTGGTTAGAAATAATGAGGTAAAAACTACCTCTGCGTCGATAGATGCGATTATGAATATGCATTCTGAATTTCCTACCTGTAAGATCACTGCTGATGATGTAATGAATATTCTTTATCGTGCAAATTCTAATTTCAGGTTGACCTTGAAACTGACGGTGCTCAATAGAACCAAGAAAAAAGTTTCCGTCCCTAGTGAACGTGATGTTGTAAAAAGTTATGAGAGATTTCTTCTTTGCCGGAAGGGTCAGACAGACTTTGTCGATATTTCAGATTCTGAAGACGTAAGCAGAGTTCTTAATAAAGAGTATGGTGATCCTATAGATACGAATTTTAATCAAGAAACACTCAAACAGATTAATTTCTGAGATGATACGTTCCAGAATGGAACTTTGGATGATGGTGATTATGACCTCTGGGTCGATATAGATAAGATAGGAAAAAAATTGTTTGAATCATTCACCACGCCAGTACAGACTTTATTTTATGAATTGCCGACGATTTCTTCCCTTACCGCATGATCAAATATATGATCAGATACTGACTCCTCATCTCAACCTGGCGGCGTTTTTTCTGTGTTGTCTGGTTTACAAATTACAGGCACTGCGCCTATTGAACCACCACCTCCTAGTATCGATAATAATCAAGATAAAAATGTAGGCGCCTTGGGCGATGTTCTGGCTACTGCTGATCAGTGAATTCAAAATTTCGTAAATGATAATAATAATCAATTATATCCTCCGAATAATCTTTACGCACTTCCGGCTAGTCAATGTGCTTCGTGAGTTGCTGCCGATCTTACTTTACCGAGTGGTGCAACAACTCCGACTATAGATCAATATGGGAAAATTATCCAGGCATCTATTGATGCGCTTAACATCAACCCTGAAGATACTGTGCCTCAGGTCCCAAATATTACATGAGCTACATGATCAACGCCTGCTATTTATCCATCCTGATCGCCTAATGAACGAGTTGAGAGCGCTGTGGATGGTATAGGCTGAGAATGCGGACAAGACTGTAACTGATTGTCAGAAGGCGAGCAACAAAATTGTCTAAATACTTGTTTGAAAGAATGCACCGCAAAATGTGAAGACGTTTCGCTTACTAATGCAGTGGATAAGGCATATTGTTATTCTCAATGTCTGTGTTTCACTGTGTCATGACCTATCTGAAAAAAATGGAAAGGGATGGAAGATATGTATAAAATAAAATTCTGTACCATCCCTGTGGAGAATAACCGTGTGACGTGAGGTAAAAAAGTCTATAGTATAGAGGCAATCTTTCTGGAAATAAAAAAGGTTTTGGATTCGCGACTGAATAGTGGAGAAACCGTCAAAAGGACTAAACCAAAAGAATATTTTGATACATCTTTGTCAGCGATAAAATTTCAGGATTTATTTTCTTTCCAGATTACTACTCAGGTGAAGCCTTTATTCCCTGCTATATCAAAAAGCACTCAAGCTAAGGAGCTTACGCAAACGAATGTCAGCTATGAGAGTGCGATATTATGAATGACCCCTGATGATAAAAATAAGTATATTGTTATCGCTGATGTCGTATGACCCAAGGTTGACGCCGAAAATATCAAGGATATAGGCGAATACAACCAAAAGGTCGATGACCTTAAGAATATAAAAGAAGCATCTACGTCTGTTTTGTCAAATATTATTTCCAATGCCAGCAACAAAAATGTTGCTAATCTTAATGATGAGGTTAGGGATTTTATGACATCAAATCTAGACTTCTGGAATTTTACATCTAAGGCCTTGTGAAATATTAATGATTCGGCGAAGCTTTTACTAGAGGGTATAAAGTAGAATTTAGAAGGGTGACAAAACCCTCTCCCCGGTAAACCGGAGTATCCCCCTCCTAAAAATCCT
>PFWQ01000059.1:9379-29043 GCA_002791215.1 candidate division SR1 bacterium CG_4_9_14_3_um_filter_40_9 | reverse complement strand
GTCATCTGATATCGTCAGAAAACATTATCTGATATCATTTTAATTATAGTCAGAAACAAAAATAATGCAAAAAAAGAGGGACTTTTTTAAAGAGATATTTTTATAACCCTATAAGGGCGAATTTATAGGTACTTTAGCACATTTGCACCTCTGCACCCTTGCACCTTTGCGCCTTTACGCCTTTTTTTAGATTGACAAAAAAAGAAATCCTTACACAATTGGCAAGGATTTCTCTATTTTGAGCTTATATACTGATAATTAAGTAGCCGTAGGTGTAGGTGTAGTTGTAGGTGTAGGTGGTTGAGGTACTTCGCCGCCGATTTCTTCTTCCTTTTCCTGGCCCATTCTCGCTCTGACAGCAAAGATGACCACCAAGATCAAGAACACTCACACCAAGATACCAAGCACAATAAGGATAATCTTGAGCAGACTGGAGCTTTTTTGACCAGATTCTACAGCGATGCCTTCAGGGACAGCCTTAGTATTGTCGCTATTACATAAGGTGCTCGGGATGCTATAGAATTGCATGATGACACAGATATTTGGCATGATGATAGTATCCATGTCTATCTTATCAATCTGTCATTCCATGGCAGTTCATTTCGTGGCGACATTGGCACTGATAGTATTTACGATATTTTGAAGGATTTCTTTTCTCTTATCTTGTTGGGAGATGTCCAAAGACTGATCGCCTACTACCGCATCAAATTGGGTGAACAGGTCGGCAACTTCAGCAGACAAGGTGAGCGGTAAGATGGACAATATTTCAGCTTTCGCTTTTTGATATTCACTACCTCATTGTGCAGCAACTACAGATTTGTCAGACAGCACAGCAGAAATGCTATCTATCCTTTGTTTCTGATCATCAGTCAGCGTAAGGGTATTTTTTTCCATATAGTCGGTCACCTGTACGAGATTAGCTTTGGAATTATTGGCATCACCGAGCCCATCTCTAAGAGAAGTGAGCAAGGTTTTGAAGGTCTTATGCTCTCCGCTTCATCGCAATTCTCCTTCCATAGTATTCAACAATGCAGTGATATCATCATAGACAGCCTTCGCTTTTGCATCAAGTTCCACTTCGAAATCAAGGAAATTGACTTTGAAATCCTTGGACACTAATTTGAGATCTGCTTGCGAATAATAAATTCTTCACACCACCCCGTCATACCTTGCTTGATATTTCTGCAAAGAAAGCTGATTACAATTGAAGTCATGATCATTATCCACGACACTATCACTATTAGAGTCAGCAGCAATATTCACATCGACATAGCATTCTCCCCTGGCATTAGGATAGGAGATATAATAAAGAACGGAGTTTTCTAAGCTCTTACCTACAAAGAATTCTATATCACCACTTTGATTTGGAGACGGAGCAGGAATAGCAAGCAGATGAAAATCACCAGCCTGCCCCGAGAGATTCGAGGTGATGACGTCACCGCTATTCAAAGTGATGGCAAGTTTTTTGCTGGCTTTATTGGCGAATTTGTCGCTCACATCTAAAGAAATGAAATATTTTCCATAATCAGGATATTCATAAGAAAAAGCCGTTCATCAAGTGATGGCATTCGATGCGGTGCATGTCTTGATATCCAGACAGAGTGATTTTTGTTCTATATCTCAAACGCTGATATCTTTGAAAATGACGAGTTTGCCGAATTGGTCATACAATAGCTTAGGCTTCAATCAATTCTTGATGATGATTTTTCACCCATTGGAAACACCTCTATATCATCTATAGAGTACTGACGCTCTAGGAGTATATCATCACAATGCCTCATCGCTCGGCTTATCATAAGCATAGGTGACACGATCTTGTTTGGTAATCAAATCCCGAGTCCCATCACCATCGAAATCATAATAAATAGTCCTTTCCTTCACAAAATCAGGTCTGTCAGAAATGATTTTGGAAACGACATCAAAAGTTATTTCATCGCCGACTTCTGCGGAAGCCTGATTGGATTTGAGCGTAACTAATGGCACATCCGGTTTGCTGGCATCAGGAGGAAAAAATACGATAGGCCCATTGCCGACAATCTCTTCACTGCTTTGTTTCCCATCATCATTATCATACATCATGACGCCAAACATGAATTCTCCAGCAATTCTCGGCAAGGAGAAAAAGGCATAAGGAACATTACTCGGAGTGATCTTAGTCTCCAAAACTCTATTTGGATCATCTTTATAATAATAGTATCGTTTGAAATAAGAGATGTTCCCGTCAGGATCGACAGGCATTGTAGCACTCACTTTTACAATCAAAGGATCGAAAGTATCATTGAAAATATCTTTCACCTGATTTTCATTAAATCCGACACCCATTTCATTTCCATATTGAGGGAAAAGCAGAACCACATTATCCAATCTAGGCAAAGCATTGACGACTTTGAACCAAACTCTTACTTTACTATTTTTTCACACAGCAGTATCTTCGGCAGTCAGATCTATAAACTGACATCACATTTCGTCGAACTTATAAGAAAAATCAGTTTGCTTATATATTTCTTTTCATCCTGGCTGGAAATAGAAAGCAAGATCAGTAGCCGCTCATTTGGAATTCACAGACAAGGAAGGATCTACTTTGATGTCTTGATATCTATCGATCTGATAAGCAGCAGCTTCCTCCGAAGCATCGGAGTCAATATCCGTACACGTTGTATTTTGCGTAAATGCGACACCCTGCTTATCATACACGACAAATCCAGCAACGGGGTAATCCTTTTCTCAGATAAATACCAATCTGCTGACTTCATTCCTATTTCCATTCGCGCCATCTACAGAGAGCTTGACCGTATATACGCCGGTTTTTCTGTATACATGGGTGATGTTGGCAACCTGCAAAGAATTTTTTGTTCCATCGCCAAAATCCCATTGATAATTTATAATAGGTTCATTTGATCTCACAGTAAGATTAACTGGATTTCATCGATACGTAGCAACAGGCATAATATCAATCTCAGGCCTAAGAGTAGATTTGATTTCCAGATCTTTTTCTATTTCAGCCATCTTGCCATATTGATCTTTCACGACAAGTTTCACTTTGTATTTCCCCACGCCATTAAATTCAGCGATAACGGTTTCATTGGTATTTTGAGATTCGATGATATTCGCTTTAAGTTCTTCCGGAAATACCCGTTCATAGGTCAATTGGTCAAATCCATTAGTCACATCCACATCGGATGAAATAGATGCGTCAAGAGTGAATCTTGAAGGATAAAGCCACTCATTGGTTGGCTTCATTTCAAACTGAGCAATCGGATCAGTAGAATCCACGACTATCTGCACAGTATCAAAATTGGTTTGTGCCTGTTGATCTTCGACGGTAAGTTTGACAGTATATGAGCCAGGCTCTTTAAAGTTTTGCTTGATGGATTTTCACTGGTACACTTCTATCTTATTTGCTTCTTGATCAAAAATTTCCCAGGTATAAAGCCTAAGTTGCGATAAAACTGAATAGGAGGCATTGGCATCAAACGTGAAAGTGCTGGAAGTATTTCATTTGTCCGGACTTTGTTTGATGATAGCAATCGGATCGGAAACCACGAGAGAATATGTTTCTGTGACCTTATTGGTTTCATTGTCAGTAGTAGTTAATGCAATCTTGAATTCCCCTTGTCCAGGTAAAGCAAGTCTGACGATACCAGGAGCACCATCGCCGTCTTTCGTATATGTAAATCCATCTTTTGATGTAATCTCTCGATGATGAGACATCAGCTGTCTTCATCACATAGGAATCGTAGCCGAAGCATCAAATACCACTCATCTTTCAGCCTCTTGTGTTCATATTTTTATCTTGCTGTCCTTGGTCATTCTCTGTCCATTGGTATAGATAGAGATAATAGCGGTCTTCGGAGTTACATCGATTGACATGGTTTTTTCTCCATCAAAGATTCACTGGGGAGGAAGATTATTTGAACTTCTCACGGTAAGATGCACAAGATAATTTCAAGGCTCTGCGAAAACATAATTTACAACAGGTCCATTGCCTATAGTTTTATCAGTTCCATCAACGTCTCTATAATACCAGAAGAAATTTGAAGAAGGAATAGTCTCATCGGAAGGATCAATACTGCCTCTTGCATCAAAGGTCACCGTCAATGGAGATGGTCAACTCATAGGAGAAGCCTTAGCCTTTGGCACCACGGTATATGAAGAATTAACTTTTTTAAGGATATCGGTGAATGGCTTATAGCAATTAGATTTATACTGACCTAATAATGGCTTGAACGTAGGATCTTGATATGACAAAGCCGCTAACTGACTACTCAAACTCAAACATTGATTATAGGTGACAGCGAAAGCATAATCCTGAGGGAATTTGGGGAATAGGACATTGAAGTGTGTATTTAAAATACCAAACTTTGCTGGAAGATTTTGCCCCTGAGTAGTACTCATTTCAGATTCGATTTCTACGAACAATCATAAGGTTGCATCTCGATCATCGCTGATAGCATAGTTAGCATAATAATCAGTTGGCACTCAGCCTGCCGAAAAAACCATCCATAAAGAAGCTGCGGAGAGGATGAAACACACACACAGAAATTTGAAATAGCGATATAGAAGAAGACGCTGGCTTCGAGTTTTCGAAGTAACGTCGCTTCTATCCAGCGAAGCTGAGTAGGAATTTTTTGAATTCCTACATGGCAGGAATATATTTTTCATTCAACAACGAAAAAATGAATAAAAATATCGAGCAAAATATAAGTATTTGCATTCATTTTGCAAAACAATAAAGTGCTTTCAGCACATATTACGATTTTTAACAATTTTTAACCATTTTTAACGATTTTTAACAATTTTTTATGATTATAGGATTAGTCGGGTCGACGAACGTTGGAAAATCAACGCTTTTCAATAGGCTCATTGGCCAGTTTAGGGCAATTGTCACCGATATTCCAGGTACAACAAGAGATATCATCCAGCACACGACCCAGATCGACTGACTGGGCCAGGTCATTTTTGCTGATAGTCCGGGGTTATTGGATTTCAAATCCGAACGGCCGTTTATCAAAAGAATAATAGACGAATCTGACCTCCTGCTCTTCATGATTGATGACAAAGTGGGCGTTACTGCCAAAGAACAGCATATCGCTCAATATATCAGAGAAAAGCATAAACAAGCGGGGACCATACTCATCATCAACAAACTCGACATCAAATGGAAAGAATCCCAGACAAGTCTGGCGATAGCTGACTACTACAGTCTAGGATTTGAACATATCATCGGCATAAGTGCAAAAAATGCAAGAAATCTGGAAGAATTGCAAAATCTGATAGTAAAATTATGAGCAAGGTACAAAAAACCTTCGACCTGATGACCTTCGACTTGATGACTTTCGACCTGAATTGCGATTCTCGGAAAACCGAATGTAGGAAAGTCGACATTACTTAACACTTTCGTCGGAAAAGAACTCTCTAAAGTAGAAAATATATCAGGGACTACGCGTGACTACGTCATCGGAGCTTTTAATTATGATGGGCGCAAGTACGCAATTTACGACACCGCAGGGATAAAAAAGAAGGCAAGCATGCACGGTATCGAAAAAATCGCCTATCAGAAAACACTCGATATGCTAAAATTCATCAGACCGGTAGTGCTTTTTCTGATAGACTGCACCGAAGGGCTTTCGCACAGGGACATGACACTATTGGAAGAGATAAATCATGTGGGATTACCGATCATTATAGGACTCAACAAAACCGATCTCATCAACAAGAAACAGAGTGATGCTATGATAAAAACTATCCAAGCATATCTCAGTTTCGCCAAATACATACCTATCATCCCGATAGTCGCGGCAACAGGCAAGGGAATAAAAGAAATGATGGCGCTCATCACGCTAGTGAACAGAGAAATGAACAAGAGAATCGATACCAACAAGCTCAACAAAGTCATCAACCAAGAATATCTCAGCAGACCACCAAGATTCCCAAAAAATAAAATCTGCAAAATCCTCTACATCACGCAGACAGACATCGATGCACCGACCTTCATGGCGTTCGTAAACCACAAAGACAGAGCCAATTTCGCCTTCAAACAACGGATAGACAACTCTTTAAGGAAACATTTTAGTTTCATCTGAGCTCCGCTCGTGATAAAGTTCAAAGAAAGGAATGAAGAAGAGCAAAGCAAACCTAAAGACGAACAAAGAGATGTCCAAAGAAAATCAAAATATGAAGAGAGAATAAAGAGATTCAAAACGAGGTCTGCAAGCAGAAAATCATAAACTTCCATTTTTAACGATTTTTAACGACTTTTAACAATTTTTAACGACCTATTCATGCTACTTAGCAGAAAACACGTCACGAAATTCATCATGATCACCGTACTGCTACTCATCATAGATGTGGCAAGTAAGTATTTCTTTTATGATCTGCAATTTGGAAAAGAAATAGCAGTCATCGACCCGAGTTTCAACCTTGGTATCGCACGATCCATGGGGTTGCCGCTCATCATTACCATAGTCATCTCACTCGTTGCGCTCGTATTGTTTTTTGTCATCTATTACCGTGGATACATCAATATCATCATCGCCGGATTTTTGATAGCAGGGGCTTTGGGGAACCTTATGGATAGATTATGGTTTTGAGGAGTAAGAGATTTCATCAACATCAGAATATGGGATTTCCCAATCTTCAATATCGCAGACGTATTTCTCAATATATGAATAATCCTATTTATCATCAAGGAAATCTGGCCTTGAAAAAAGAAATTAAAAACATAAAGTCACCTCACCACAGAAATGACAGAGTTTTGTGTTTTGTATTTTCCACTTTGTACTTTCTACTACTATGTTTTATACCTTATCAAAAAATATCATGCAGTACACAGGAACCGTAAAATTCATTGGACCAAAGGAAACTATTGGCGCAAATGGGTTAGAAAAACAGACTATCGTTTTGGAGGAAGAAACTGACAGAGAGTTTAAATGAGGATTGGCGGTAGATTTCTTCAAAGACAAGATTGAACTTCTCAGCAATGTGAAAGTTGGTGATCTTATCACTGTTCACATCAACACCAGAACAAACGAATCAAAAACTCAAGCAGGAAGATGGTTCAACAGCATCACTGGATGGAGATTGGAAGCAGGCGCAGGAAGCGCAGCTAAACCAGCAAAACAACCAACCGACGACCTCCCATTCTAGTAAGGAATTCAATACTTACATAAAATGCTGACCTGTCATTGCGAGCAAAGCGTGGCAATCCGTCAGCATTTTTCCATTATTCAAAAAGTCTCTAGAAATTTGACACGTAATCCTTCAAAAGCATGGTTTATAATTTTGATTGAATTACGGGTGAAATATTTGATGTATCAAATATTTGACAAAAATAAAAAAGCGGATATAATAAGAATAGATAATTTTACATACTAAATTATACTCATGGATCAATCAATCGCATTGGCTATGTCAAATCAAAAAAAGGATCTAATCGCAGAAGCGGTATCTGCGAAATATATGCCGAGCTACAAACGAACCAAAAAAATACGGGAAATCATAAGTGGTGGAAGCAAAGACCTTTTAGACAATCTGAATATTGTCGGAAAAGTAGCATTCCACATCAAGGAAGGAAATAGATTAAGCAAAGAAAATAAGAGAATAGAAGAAGAAATAAGACAAACAGAGAAAGCCTCCCAAACATTTAATAAAGCATCATAAGAATTTTTATTGCCCGAACATAATTTACGCCTTTCTAGACGATAACCAGACGCCCACAAGCGTCACAACAGCACCAATCACGAACAAATATGTTATTTTTTCATGTAAAATCGGAACTGCCAATAGTACAGTTGCTACAGGCTGAATATAAAGGTATAACGATCAATCAACATAAGAATTTCTTTTGATGATGATCTGCTGAAGCAGATACTGCAATCCTGTTCAGGCTAACCCTACAAAAATAATAGCAGCCAGGCATAGGTCGATAAGTGCGTTATTTCTGAGACAATCTGCTGTGGATGAATGAATGACATGATTCAGGTGATTATAAGTGTTACAAAAAAGGAATCCTGCAGTTATCGTTTCATGAGAGAATATTTTTTGTGCAGATTTTGATCGGACAGTATATATGGTAAATGATATCATGGCGGCTATTATGATGAGGTTACCAATCAATTATCAAACGGCATAATCTCATGTATAAAGCACAGGCAATAATATGATAGCTACAGCACCGAGAAATCCAAGAATGATTCATAAAATATTCAGTTTATCGAATTTGTGCTTCAAGAAAATATATCAGAACAATAAGGCCATGATAGGGGACAACACATAGATGATGGAAGAAGACGTTACGGTTGTCCACTGTATTCCGAAGGCGAATAAGATGACATTTCATGCAGCGAATAAGGAGAGCAAAAAAAGTTTCATCAAATGTGTTTTGGAAATTTTATGTATCACAAAAGGCGCGATAAATAATGCCGCAAAAATGAATCTCAAAAATGTAAATCAGAAAGGAGAAATTTCTCTTAAAGCGATTTTGGCAAAAATACCAGTTGATCAGCCCAAGAATGCCATTAGCACAATCAACAATAATCAAGTGAGATACTTTCTACGCATAGAAATATATGAGATAAATTACTGTCCGACGACGACTTTACTCGCAGCTACTACTCTTCTGTCCCCATCTTTTTCATACACAAATCCTCTCTCGAATTCTTGGACTATTTTTCATTTCAATTTTTCATCTTCTACGGGCTGAATGCTAACCGGCTCATGAACTAATGAATCTGGCACTAATCATACAGACTCGATAGGTTTGATATTAAATGATTCCAAAGTTTTAAGAAAATTATCATACATCATCTGGAGTCATTTTACGAAAGGACTCTCTTGCTGATCTGCGGGGATAGCGATAAGCGACTTTCTAAGATTTTCTACAAACGGAAGGAATTTTTTGACGACAGAAATAAGCGTATCGACTTCCAAAGAAGCTGATTTTTCTTTCATGTTTTGCATATATCTATCAAAGTCCCGCTTGAGATTGATGTAATCATGCTGAGCTCTTTTGGTGATTTCCATCTGCTCCTGCAAAGCTTTTTCTAATTGCTGGATTTTTTCATCCGTCCCAACACTTTTGTCCCTTTTACCCTTTTCATCTTTTTCGTCGTTTTCCGCTTTCTCTTTCTGAATTTCTTCTAACTTTTTTTCTAGGTCAGATTTATCTTTTTTATCGTCTTTTGTCATAGCAACACATTACAATGTAAATAATTTTGTCCTCCTTGTCTCCCTTTTTAAAGGGGGTGCCTTTAGGGAAGGGATTTAAAGGAGGTGGCGAGTGAAACGAGACGGAGCTACAGTCCAGCAAAGCTGGAGATTTGCTAACGCATTCCGTCGAAATCCATTGTTAGTTGTTCACTTTTAGTTGTTAGTTCATCGTAATATTCAGCGAATGTCTGCCCTTGCTCCCGAAGTTTTGTTGCCAATCATGTTCACATATATCTCCAATGTCGTCATTCTACCATCTGCCCATCGACATCGATTCATTTCTGATAGGTGTTGTGGAATCCTCGCTTATGCGCATTGTCGGCAAACCATTGATAATATCTATTCCCGGAATATAAGGTGTATCATTTTCATCCTTTGGTGAACACTTTAAGATCAAGAGCGAGTCAAGCTTGATGCTCGCTGGTACCAGCTTGCGCACATCTCACACGGGAACATCATTTTTTGAGCATATATTCTTGTAGGTCATTACTTCTATAGGCACTCGCTATCCATAACTTATCGCCCTTGAAATCATTCCGAAAATGTCGAGCCATATCAGCAAATTGGATTCACGCTTCTTCTCTCAACTTGTAGGCTTTGGAACTATTGGCGGTAAATGCCGAATCTATGGGAAGCAAATCTCAAGGCACATAATTCAAATCGATAAAAGGAGTATCGACGCTCAGATATTTTTGCAGCGAATCATCAGCGGAATAATCATACACGGGTTCAGCGGGAACTGCGACCTCTGCTTCTGCTACGCGGATAGCGGCATTAGCACTAGGGAAATTATCTACCAGAAAAAAAACAGCTACGATCAATAGCACACCAAAAGAAGAAAAAATTATTTTATATAATTTCTTATTCATAAGTTATCAACCCTTTAAGAAAAATTAAAAAAAGAATCTCACAAGAATGCAGTCAATACTTTTGGTTCTTGCCAATTGTCTGAGCTGGATTACATTCAGGAAAAGCAAACTGAACGTACCAGCGAGTCTGGCAAAGAACTAGACCTCTTTGCATACTTTCTGGGGATATGCCAGAAAGTATGAAGAAAGCGCCGCAGGCAGAAAAGATATTCGAACACAAAAAATTATATAAAAACCACTGCCTATTTCAATTCAAAAAAGAGATTGCGAAAAAAATCCAAAATCCTATATTCTTTTATCGCACGAAGTGCGTTTATCGTGAACGAAGTGAACTTTTATCGTGAGCGATAGCGAATGTTTATCTATTTTTATCTATTCTTATGGTAAAATATATAGTCATCGAATGAATCCATGGCTCAGGGAAATCGTCCGTTGCTAAGCAACTTACCCAGACACTCAAAGAGAAATGAATCAACGTGGGATACTATCATTTCCCCAATGAAGAAGAAGATCTCGGTAAAATGATAAGAAAAACGCTGACTGACAAAGACCTCTATAAACATCGGGAAGTGCTTGGTCTGCTCTATGCTGCAGCGTCAAATAGTTTCCATATCAAGACAAGAGATGACGACAAGATATACGTACTCGAAAGAGATTCGGTTACTACAGGACTCGTTTTCCAAAGAGACATTCCACGAGAAACAAGACTTGAAATCTATAAATTCGGGATTGAGAATCTGAGAAAGCAAGGAATAGTCTTCTATGTGAAAATCGACAAAGCCATTGCACTAGAAAGACTTATGAAAAGGAACGAGGAACTCAAAAAACAATGAGGGGTGCGGGAAGATAAGGCGAATGATAAATTCGTCGAAGAAGAATTCGACAGACTCTCAAATCTCTATGATACAGAAATGATGCCGCAGCTCGATAAGCTATGACTCAAACATGATATCGCAGACAATAGTGATACCTTAGAAAATACAATTCAACAGATTATAGAAAAATTATGAGTGTAGATATTATCATGTTTGACCATGATACGTAGCTATTTCATCATCAGTATTATCTATAGGTGTTTTTCTGTTAGAAGCCACATCACTTCACAGGTTTTCTGCTAATCATCACTGAATAGTGTTCAGATTTTTTACTCTTACACCTTTATTTTTAGATCCGCTTCATCATCACGGTCAGAAATTGGTTACCAAATCAGCTCTTGCATCAGTATGCTGCACATTGAGCTGCGTATCAGAATTGAGATAATCATCCAAGGCATTATGGACACCATGACGTTTTTCTAATTCTTCAGCAACCTGATAAAGCTCTTTATTGATATATTTAGATCCTTTCTCATATTTATTTCTCACCGCAGTAAACTTATCTTTTGCATCTAATTGCAAACCAAAACCGAAAGCAGCATCTTTATGAGAGATATATTCTTCCCGATCTCATACTTTTACCAATCCTGGCTTTAAATCATCAACATACTGAGATCACATAACGCTGCCTATCATAGAAGGATCGAGAATGGTATCTATATTCACCTTAAAGAACATTTTGAATGCGTCCAAGGCATTCAAAAATGCTTCGGGAGGGACATCCCTTCCTCAACTATTATTTTTGATAATCGTTCCATTGATAGTGTACCATAATGTATGTTCGGCCTGTGCTTTTGTCTTAGTATCCTCGAGCATTTCTCTGATAGCCACAAGTCTTTTTACAAATTCAGATCTTTCGTTTCCTTCAAACCCCACCCTGCCGAACCGGTTCAAGAATTTTTTGAGGATAAATTCTACATTGGCTCAATCAGTTTTCTTCTGGGGGACAAGAGCTCTTACTTTATCCCAGAACATAGCAGAACCGCCTTGTTCATGGGAATCCTTTCCTTTAAATTCACCATTTTCATATTCCATTAATATTTTAACGATTGTTTCACTTTTTGCAAAAGGCCTGCTATACATAGCAGAAATATTGTGTCTGATATCCAAATCGATATCCTCACTTTTTTCTTGGGCGAATTTGACATACGCCTCAAGCAAGGTCTTGTCATCGTGTTCTACGGTAGGGTCATTGGCAAGCTCAACTATGGTTTTTTGCGTTCACCGCGTTTTCCCATTCTTCTTTTCAGATGAATTATCTGATTCAAAAGAGAGGAATTTAGCGAATCATTCACCATTTTCGTCATCCAACCATCGGGTTTTAAAGGACGGTCTTCATCATCTGATGAATGCTCAAACAGATTCCATCTTTCCCATAGTGAAATCATTGAGATCAAACTTAGCGAGTTTTAGTTTCTTCGGATTGCCGGTTTTATTATATTGGAATTCTTTACTGAACTTCCCTTGCGTATAGATATCCAAAAGCTTGAGCATCTTAGCTTGTTGACCCGGATCCTTAGCCATCAATCACCCAAGACATCAGCTCGTTCTGCAGATATCTTTGAGCCATCATTTAGTGGTTGCATCCGTATTATACCAAAAATATCAGGACAAAATTCAACTTACGACGTACATATAGAAAAGGTTCCGTTGCTTTGGACTTTGCGCTGTTTCAGCCATCATCTTAAAGAAAGGGAATGAACTCATGGTTCTTCAGTTTCTCATATGTCTTTGGTATTCATATTCAGCGAATTCAAACCTCGTAGTCTTACTGAGCTCCTTGTGTTTGGTTTCTATAGCGCTGAATCAGAAATTCTTCTTCATAGATTCATCAAGTTTATTGGCGAATTCTCTCGACCATTTCGCAGCTTGCAATTTTTCGTGCTCCCATCAGACATTATGCTCTCTACCATCGATGACATCCACCAAATATTTCATCTCCAATTTTACCATAGCTTCATTCCTATAGATCGTCCAATCCACTCCATACAAATCGCTATTTTGCCTGATATCTTCCAAAGCTCAATTCAGCCTGTCAAGATATCTTTGTTGATGTTTTTTGCCCAGGATAAGATTCACCCGATGTCATTTGCCGATATATTCGTATGACCTGGAATAAGGGGTTTTTTCCTTGTTGATGATAGCTAGAAGCAAGGCAGGAATCTTATACATATCCTTAGGTCTGTCTTTCCCATTGACCAAATCTTTGATTTTTCTCGGGAATAGCGAAGAGAAGTGCGCGTCAGCTTCATAGATTTTCTGCCATCTCTCTATCTTTTTCCAGACTCTGTTGTCTCTGGCAGTATAGTATTCCATACCAGCCCTTTCCATCCCATTTCCTACTCTATCAAATATAGTTCCGATTCCCTTTCCTAGTTTCTCAAACAATAATCAATTCTGCAGAGCGATATCCATGAGGTCTTCTACCCTTTCTTCATCATGCTTTTTGACGCCATCTATGATTTTACTAAATCAAGATTTGAAGAATCACACGACGTTATTGATACTAAAAAATGGTTGACGCAGCTTATGTCACTCATCTTCTCCGCCAAATTTTATCTTGGCCTTCGCCGAAATATCTGACTTCGGTTTAGGATGAAGCTTCTTACTTCAGACGAACAAGACGAACATGGCATAATCCATAGTCTGATTATATGTAAATGGCTTCCTCGTTTTGGTGTCCTTAAGCTCAGTGTTGTTGGTGACAGTCACAGTTCCATTAGCATTATACTTTGCCTTATAATAGATCGGATTAACCATTTCCTCAGTTTTTCACGGTCTATCTACATTACCGGTATAATATTCTTTCTCATCATATCAGAAATATTCCACATCCTCTCAGACGAATTTTTCTCCCACAGAAATCTTGAACCCATTTCATGTCCAAGAAATTTTATCAAACGCTGATGCAAAAATACTGTTATCAAAACCGCTGCTTTTCATCAGTGAAATCAGTCACTCCATACCAGTGCCCTTGCCGGAAGGCATTTTATAGATTTTTTTATCAATATCTCACAAGGCTTCGACGATATTGTCGATAGTTTTATCATTCATCGGTAAAGTTTTTTTTGCTCATTCCAGACTACCCAACTTTGTTTCTCCGCTACGAACTTTCACAGTAAACTTTCCTGCATTTCGATCGACATTGGCTACCTCAAGCCACATCCAGGCATCTCATCATGTTTCATCAGGAGGCAATCAAGTACTTCCGCATTTGATGATAAATTTTGCACCTTCTTTAAATCATTCATGCTCTGCTCCTGTAAATTTATATCATTTCAATTTTTTCCATTCCTCCAAAAATTTATCAATATCTGATTTCTCTGCAGATTCTTTTTTTTCTCATAGTCATGGTTCATTGCTTAGTTGTTTTTGTTCACTATCAGTGACATCTTGGTTGATATCTTGAAAAGTTTTCAATTTTGCCATTTTTTGTCTTCGTTGTTCTTCTTCTGCAGGACTTAGTGTCCTCTCCAGACTTTGTTGGCCAAGTACAAATCACGCAAACAAAGCTCACAAAGCTTCGCCATTCAGATTTATTTTCCTTTCAAGAACTTCTATTTTACAGTTTTTTTCTTCAGATTCAGGAATCACAACAGCAATTCCATTTTCTGTGCCATCCCGAGTTACAAGACTTCTATCATCAGAAGCAGTAGTGATAGGTGATGAATAAAGATACCGATTAACAGCACTAGAACCAGCATCGGGTTTCCACTGTTTTTCTTTTTCTATAGGAGAATATAATGAAAGATATCATACAACTGTTTTGCCATCTTTGGTCACAGAAACTTTGTATGCATCATTAAGTTTTTTGGTTCCATTACTTGCAGCGAATTCATCGAATATCGAATGGAAGATGATACTCTCTTCAAAAAATTTCTCGCTGGAAGGAGTCACCTGGACCTCAAAATTGAGCGGTAAATTTTCAAGCTTAGAAAGTTCTTCAAAACTGGCAAGATTCGTCATCCCGGTTCACAAGAATTTTTTTCCATCAGAAGAAAATTTGATATGTACGCGCCCATCAGAAGTAGGAATGCTGACATCAGTTTTTCTCAAATCAAACAGATCATCAAGGAAAGTTTTGAGTTCATCCTCATCAGTAGACAGAAGTTCAGGAGCTTTACGTTTTATGATATCTTCCAATTTATGTTTTACCAAGACATCAAGCAAGGCTTGTTGTTGCCCCATGTGCAATTGAGAAAAATCAAATTTGGAATCAACCAAAGTGCGTATTGCGCCAGCTAAACTTTTATCTTTCATATCCAATTGCGTGGCATAAGCATCCCATCTGATTTTTTCCCTTTGTTCTTTGAGCGTCTTTATTTCGGCGCGCAATAATATCTTTGTCTCGTCCGGAGTTCATTCAGCGATTTTATTTTCTGTTTCACCGATTTTTGTATCAATAGCTCAAAGCTTGCCGGATAATTGAGGATCAAGATTAGTATCAAAAGGATATAATTTGAAAATTTCATTCACATAGGGAGGGAATCATTTCATCGCATCCACAATCGTATCAGCATAGTAATCTATGGTTTTCTGATCAGCTTTGATTTCTTCAAAAAGCTGACGAGTAGCCAGTTTATTGAATATCACTCTGAAGTATTGTTCCCATTCGGAAAATCATTTGGTATCATCAAATTTTCTTCATGACTTGGTAAGTTCGTTTTTGATCTCACCATTGCTGACCATGATACCGTCCAATGTTTTAGCAAGTTTTTCATCGATCTCTCCAGTATGATCGCCGAGAAAAACCAACCATTCGTTTTTGAATGCGACAAGATTCTGGACTCTGCTGAAGATAGTGACTTCAGTACCAAACTTGGCATCAAAAGCAATCCTCACAGGTCAAGTAAGCTCTTTGCGAAGTTTTTTCAAGGCAACATTGACCATACATCTTTCGATGGGGTTGAATTCAGGATTGAGTATTTTTTCTATATTGTTGCTTTGAAGTTCTTTGAGAGTCAGATTCTTTTTTTCAACAAATCTTTTCCAAACATCATAAAGATTGTCGATAGTTTTGATCCTTCCATCCGGGTCTATCTCAAAATCATCAGTATCAAATCATGCATGCTTAGCAAAATCATCAAATACATCGGCAGGAATATTATTGATGCTATCTCCACAGAAAGATTTGAATGTTTTGAGAGATGCTTTGATGACATGCTCTTCAGTATCATCAGCTTTAAATTCTTCACGCAAAGTTTCGGCGTCTTGAAGGATATTTCAGATAGAAAATCATCTTTTTTCTAAAGTTTGGAGATAAATAGGCATATCTTGTCTATTGATCTGATCAAGAAGGTTTGGGTGTTGCTCTTTGAAATACAATCGAAACTGATCAAGAAATTTCTTATCACCATAAAGATCCATTCTTTCTTCATGAGAAATTTTATTGAATCCAGTAAAAGATTCCTTGATTTTATCAAGATATGCATCAGAAAGTTTTGTCTTGAATGATGGAGACTGGTCAGGAGTTTTTTGTCACTTCTCCACAGCTTTCACATCCTTTTTTTGACCTTTCTTATCAGCCATTCCTTAATTAAATAATAAACTGCATTAAATTGAGCCAAGTCTAAGGTCTAAGCTTGCCCCGTACAAGCTATGGGGGACTAAAGACTAAAGTCTAATATCTATTATAGTGATTTTTGAGGAAAATGCAAAAAAAGACGCAAAAAGTTCCAAAGAACTTTAACGTCGCTTTTGTCCAGCCTGCTGGGCAAAAAAAACAAAAAAACAAACAAACCCCCTAAATCCCCATTCACAGGGGGGACTTAAAGGAATTTTTTAAACATTAACAAGCCACACACAATCCATTTTAACCCAACATCAAATGAAGAACACCGGAGATGGTAGTAACCTGTACATAAACGCGGTCAACGATTTTGGTTCTTTGTATATTGTTTGAGCTGGGTACATTCTCAAAAAGCAATCTGGACCATATAGCGAGACATACAAAGAACTAGACCTTTTGCTGACTGGCGCCTATCCCGCAATAGTGCGGGAGGGCAATGGCAAAAGTCAGTCTGCAAAGCGCGCCGCAGGCATAGAGAAAATAAAGTTGGAAAACATAAGGAAAAAGATACTAAAGACATATAACTTTAGAATTATTATCTCCAAAATGACCAAAATCCTCACAGGGATAAAAATAGACAAAATCTGATACGGATGAGTAGGTCTCGCCAGAAGGCAGGATGGGAAAAGAATCCTGATAAAGGGCGGAGCCCTTCCCGGCAGCATTGTCGACCTCAAGATCGTCAAAGAGAAGAAAGATTTTATCGAGGCACATATCACAAAAATCATAAAAACAGACCCGAACATCGTCGATGGTCAGATATTCTGCCCTCACTTTTTCTCTCAATTAGATAACCAAGAAATAGATGCTAAAGACTATGAGCTAAAGACTAAAGTCTGATGTTGAGGATGCAAACGGCAGTCACTCAATTATGCGACACAGCTCAAACTCAAAGAAGATATCGTCTTAGAAGCTTTTGAAAAATTGAATAAGAAAAAATCCTTTGCTAAAGACTATGGGCTAAAGACTAAAGACTGATTTGAGTTTCTTCCCATCCTAGGATCTCCGCAGGAAAAAGGATACAGGAACAAAATCGAATTCAGCTTCGGAAAATATATTACAAATCAAATTCAAAAACCTTCGACCTGATGACCTTCGACCTGATGACCTTCGACTTTGAGCGACTGGTCGCTCGGTTTTCACAAACAAGGTGAATTCAGCAAAATCATAGATATAGAGAATTGCGGGCTCATTTCAGAGCAGGCGAATACAATTTTCGAACACATAAAAAAACTCTGCTTCAAATCCTGACTGCCCGTCTACGATCAGAAGACTCACCAATGATTTTTCAGACATCTGGTCATCAGAGAAGGGACGAATACACAACAATTTTTGATAAATCTTTCCGTATCCGACAATAATCTCAAAGAGAAGATGAATGAAAAATGGGATAAACTTCTAGAGAAATTAAAAAAAGATAAATTCCTCAACAAAGCAATTGATACCTTTGCAATCACTTATAACAATGAATTGGGCGACACGATAAAAAACAGCAAATCTGAAACCAAAATCTTTTGGTGAGAATGACATATCTACGAGAAATTAATATTTAAGTGAGATAGTTGAAATCAAAGTTCTGCAATCTGCAATCTGCAATCTGCAATCTCCTTCAGGATTTCTCCATTCTCATTTTTCCAGACAAATACGCTCGGGGCACAACAATTATTTTCCGAAGCTATCAAATTGACAGGACATATCGAAGGAGATATTTTGGATCTCTATTGTGGAACAGGCAGTATCGGACTCAGTTTTCTCAAGCAGGCCTGCATCGGTCATGGAACCGGTGGAAAGGGAGAAAAATTACTTGGAATAGAGATCAACGAAGAAGCGATCACCGACGCACGATACAATGCAAAAATAAATGGGCTGGAAGAGAAAGTGAATTTTCTCGCAGCGCCTGCAGAGAAAGCATTCATGACCAACCCAGAGCTCAAAGACAAGATTCCCAATCTCGGACTGGTGATTATCGACCCGCCGAGAAACGGATTGCACAAAAATACTATCACGCTCATTTCACAATTAAAAAAAGAGGCTGATTTCAAGCTCCTCTATATTTCCTGTAATCCCATCACTATGAAAAGGGATATTGAATTATTTATCGAAAACTGATTTCAGTTGAAAATCATTCAACCCGTAGACATGTTTCCTCAGACGCATCATATTGAAACAATAGGTATTCTGCAATAAAAATTATTTCATATCTTCTAATTCTTCAAAAATTGCATTTTCTTTGGAAGTCAGAAAGAGATCTCTCAAAGCGAATACCAAAGACAAGGAAGACAGATATACATAACGATTGACGTTGATCAAGCCTGCTAATTCAAGAAAATCCATATGTTCTTTTAGGATTCACTTGGAAAGCGAAGAAAGAAATTGTTTATCCATATCTTTGATCTCTTTGACAATCTGGACGATCTCGGTGAAGATACCAGCATCATTTTGTCCATCGATCACTCTGGAAATACGCTTATACAGATTCACCAACACCTTTCTGAAATCCGCATAACGATCAATCATGAAGGAATTTTCGCTGTCTTGGAGATTTTGAACATTCAATCTGACATCCTTGATATATTTTGCAGAGGAAACTTCGTTAGAGATAGTCATATATAAAGCATCGATCTTTTGGATTTCATCCACAGAAAGAGTTTTGGCCTTGATATGGAGACCAAAGGTGATGAGCTTCTCTTCGATAGCTTTTATAGTCACATATTGTTGATCCAGATTATTTTCTTCAAATTCTTTCTGGACGGACAATACTTTATCGATCTCAAAATTCTTATCGAGCAAAGAGCTCTCATCGATATCAAAGACATTCAGATTATATTTGAATATTTTTTTGATGAGTTTGATCGCATCATATCTCATAGCGTCAACACACAATTCGGGGACAATGGTATCGATTTTTTCTATATGGAGATTAAATTCATATTTCTTTTCAGGGATGAGTTTTTGGATGAGTTTGGTGAATTTTCCGATAAAAGGGAATCATATGATAGCGACAAAAAATTTGAATAAGATTGCAAACGCGGCCAATCAAGAGATGATATCACGTTTGAAATCAAAGACATCACCAATAATCCACGCCATAGGCTGGAATAGAATAAATCAGACGATGACGGCGAATACATTGAATAACACATG
>PFWQ01000059.1:0-9339 GCA_002791215.1 candidate division SR1 bacterium CG_4_9_14_3_um_filter_40_9 | reverse complement strand
TGGCAGAGTGATTAATCCGCTTTGTGCGGCGGCTAATGTAATTGCTATAGTCGCACCACTGGATTGTATGAGTAAAGTAATTATTAATCAGATAACAAAGAATATAGAATAGTGTAAGGATAGATATTGACTGAGATCCACCATCTGTGACACTGACATCATGCTTTCTTTGAGATATCCAAGTCCCAGGAATATGATACCAAGTCAGATAAGCATTTTTGAGATATTTCTCCATCTATTGGACCTGCCAAAAATCACCAGTCCTAGTCATCCGATTCACACCACTACCAAAGCCAAGGTCATGATATCATATTTCAATCAAATCGTTCCGAACAAAACATCGGTCAATGGAGCTCATACATTTGCTCCGATGATGACTCATACCGCGCTCTGCAGTCAGATGACTCCAGCTCACACAAAAGCTAAAATAATCAAAGAAACAACACTGCTGCTCTGGAGTATGGCAGTTACAAATGCTCAGGTGAATATGGATTTGATTCTATTTTGAGTGAAATTTCTCAGGATTTTTTTGAAAGTCTTGGTAGTGAGATTTTTTATGGCATCCTCAAAAACATGCATCCCGAAGAGGAACATGCCAAGTCATCATACAAATAGTCAGATATTGGTCCAGGACATGCATATAATGCTAACAATTAAAGACCAAAATAATTATACTCAGAATTCAAAAAAATGCAAATTTTGCCCTTTGAAAAAGGCCCCCTTTTCACTATATTTTACCTTGGCTGTCATTGCGAGGAACGAAGTGACGTGCAATCTAGCCGAAACATAAATTTAAATATTCTCAAATTATGAATCTAATTAGATTGAGACGCCGTGAAAACTTGAAGAATTGAGAGTTTTCAAACGTCGAAACCATACCGACGACTTTAGATGCTTGAACTTCAAACGAAATGCAGAAGTTAAAGACTTCTAAAGCGAATCGGTGAAAAAAAATATTCTTTTGAATACTCATAGCCTCAGCGCTTTTTGCGATAGTATATTTTTTGCCGAACATCTACGATACCGGCATCGATCCGATAAAAATCTATCAAAATTATACGACATATATCATCTTTTTGTATGTCTCGATCATCCTCATCTACATATGTGTGACGACACACTCTTGCTTCAGCAGAATAATGATGACCATGCTCCTGTTAGTAAATTTCTTCCGATTGGCATCATTCTTTACTCAAGACATCCTAGGCATAAATACTATCGAATTCTATGCACTCACGATACTATTTCTGCTAGCATTAGCAGTCACATATATCAGATATAGAGTTCGCTATCCATTGATAGTATTGATAGGGATTCCATTTATCATCATCCTACTTAATCACGCTCTTCCGCTCTATACAGACAAGCCAGATTTCCAATGATTCTATGATTCACAGCCCACAACGCTGAATATACAGACCACAGATGATGAAAAAATACTTCAAGAGGCTGAAACAAAAATCACAATCCAGAACCCGACAAAAGAAAAAACTCTAGAACTACGGCAGACTCCTTGAGAACAAACTGATTTATCTTCAGAATTCCTTTCAGATAATCTTCTGACATCATCAGGAGAATCATCTGTTATCATTCAATTTTCATCCAAAACAGGAATCCAGAATACTTATGCATACATCAATTTCCCGCAAGGCAGTATCATCACGCTCTATCCGCAATCAGCTATAGAAATTAAGAAACTTTTACCTACCACCCTTGAGACCGAAGGGAATCCAGCTCAGCTGGGGAAAGGGGGGTCGCAAAACGGTGGGGATTTGTTAACTTCTCTGAATATCATTCAATGAAAAATAAACGCATATACGCCCCAAGACCAATCGTGATACCTGACGCTCACATGAGATCTGACCAAGATGATTCTAGATGACACGGGCGATATCCAAAACATCATAGATGGATTCATAGCAAGAAGAAATATCTATTTCATCAACCAGATCTGATGAGAAATCATGCTCAATCCGACAATAGATGCATTTATCTGACGATATCTTAGTGTCGCGAACTCAGCAAATAAAATATTGCAAAATCTATCAAACTATTCCTTTATCGACATTCCAATCCCTTCTTTCAATCAAAATATACTCAATTACGATGAATTCCATACCTATCTCGATTATGGGATACATACGACATACGAAGCGATTACATGAAGCACACAAAGGATCCAGCGCGATACGCAGAAAGGATGGGATACTACAAATACCAAAGCACGACGAGATGCTATCAAAAATATATTTAAATAATTTATCACAATCATGGTGAGCACAAGCATGAATCAAATCATAGATAAAATTCTGAAAGAAGAAGTCCATTTTCACTTTGCGAAAAGCGGATGACATGGAGGACAGAATGTGGACAAAAGGAATACCAAAGCTGAACTCTACTTCAACGTTCATGACTCAAATTTTTTGACCCCGGAACAAAAGCAGAGGTTGATTGTATTTGCAGGAGATCATATGCATCACGAAGCAGGAATATTGATTTTGACGGATCAGGAAGAAAGACTTCAAGTTGCGAATAAAGAAAAAGTCATTCATTATTTCAGACAGCTACTTGGACAAGCGATACCTGAACCTAAAAAAAGGATAGTTACTAAAATCCCAAGATATATGAAAGAAGAAAGGAAAGAAGAAAAACAGATTCAATCAAGAAAAAAACAAAATCGTCGTACAGACGCATTGCATGCGTCTCTTTAGAGACGACCCACGGGGCGTCTCATTACGCATTCCATTTTATTCATTTCATCAATTCATGATCGAACTGTATAAATTACATTTCGCCGACATCATATCAGAAGCCATGAAAATCATCTGAAATCTTCAGGTAAAATCTTCTGACATCCTCAGTTTGATAGAAATTCCGCCGGAAAATATTCCAGGTGATCTTACATTTCCTTGTTTCCAGATTTCCAAAACCCTCAAAAAGGCACCGAATGAAATAGCAAAAAATTTGGCAATGAAACTATCTTCGCCTTTTACGCATTTTACGTCTTTTACGGCAATCGGTTGATACATCAACGCCCACATAAACCCCTCCGACTTCATTAATAATTTTTTCAATCTTACTCGTGACTCGAAACTCGTCACTCGTAACTCCAAGAACAAAGTCTTGATCGAATATATGAATGCTAATCCCAATAAACCACTTCATATCTGACAAGCCAGGAATGTCTGCATCGGAGATTCCATGAGGAGGATTTTCAGATTTTTGGGGTATGATGTACATGCAGCTGATTATGGAGATGATAGCGGAGTGAATGTAGGATACAACATCGTCGGACATCTCTATTACGATTATCCTACACTGACAGATATGAAATACGATCATTATTGCGGCAAGATTTATGAAGAGATGAGGAAAAAAGAGGAAGATCCTGTCTTCAAAAAACAGCTTCTATGAGTCCTCCAAAAAATCGAATCAGCTGATCCGGAAATCTATGAAATCCACAAAACCTATACGAAAAAATGCACTGAAGAACAGATACATTCATGTCGGAGGCTTTGAGCATCTTTTGACGTAATCATACGAGAGACAAGCATCCTTCATCGCAAATTTTTTGCGGAAACTATGGAGATCCTGAAAGATAAATGATATGTAAAATTTATCGATGAAGGAGACGCGAAAGGATGTCGGGTCATAGATCTTTCTTCATTGCCGAAATATGCCAAAGAAGATAAACAATATCAGATTCTCATCAAATCAGACGGCGTAGCGAGCTACATCGGTAAAGATATCTCACTCGCGATGCGGAAACTGGGATATCTCAATGATAATTTCGCTTATGAAGTATTCACCCACGAACCGGATGGAAATATCATCTACACAAGCACAGGAGAGAAACCAAAAGATAAAACATATCAGTTCGGAAATTACGATACGGCCATCACCGTCATCGACAATAGACAAATCCCAGCACAGACGATAGTACATTCAGCATTAAGATTACTAGGATTCCTTACGAAGAAAAAACAGTATTCACCCCTAGGATATGGTGTGGTCTATCTCACTCCGCAGACATTGATCAAACTCTGATACAAACTCAGCGAAGAAGAGAAGGCTGAAAAAAGATTGCCGTTTTCTTCCAGAAAATGACGGACAGTCACGCTTGACGAAATGCTTGAGATGCTGCACCAGAAAGCATATTTTGAGACTAGAGAAAGAAATCCGGAAAAGGATGCAGCACGACTCGATGCCACGGCAGAAAAAATCGCTATCTGATCGCTCAGATTCTTTTTGATCAAGTGAGATATCACCAAAGACATCATTTTTGATGTAGATGAAGTATTGAATATGGAAGGTGAGACAGGCGCTTATGTCATGTATACCTGAGCAAGAATCCAAAGCATCATCGACCAATCCAATTTGGCCCCATTGAGAAAGGGGCTACAGTCCAGCAAAGCTGGAGAAGCTGAGCTTGAAACGAAACAGGGAGATTTGTTAACCTCCCCTTATGAATTTAATCTCGTGAAAAAACTTGCGGAATTTGATGAAACGATTCTCAGAGCAAAAACGCAGTTAGCTCCGCATCTCATATCCAGATATCTTTTCGAACTCAGTGCAATGACAAATATATATTATGCTCATGTGAAAGTTCTGACAGCTGAGGAGAAAATTAAAAACGCAAGGATTCTCCTTCTTCACAAAACACGTGAAACGCTAAAAAAATGAACGGACTTAATCGGGGTGCCATTCTTGGAGAGGATGTAACTTGGTCAAAAGTCTGAAAGTCAAAGGTCCATAAAGTCCAATGACCTTCGACTTTCGACTATATTCACGTTTTCAAGCCGACTTTCATTTCTGAAGTAATCAAAATAGTGGCCAATCCATGGAGAAGAATCCACACCGGCGTCATGGTCAAAAATGTATAAATGCCAGGATTATTGGTAAGTTCTTTTCCTATGACTTGCAATTGTTGGAGACTAACACCATCAATTCACATGATAGCTATCTGGAGCGTCAAAATCATGCTCAAGACAGTAAGCGGGACGAAAAGGATATAAAGTCACTTATTTGCTGCCGAATCAGCAGGCAGATGTATATGTATTTTTGAGGTTCTATAAATGACGACCAAGAGCACAGCATACAAAATAAGGACCATCGTAGTTTTGGCATCAGAAAAAAAAATTCACAAGGTCTTGTAAGTCATGCCAGCAAATTTGAGGTCCGGAGAAGTATTCAAAAAATTTACCAACACATCCATAGATTGGGATGTAGCCAGACATATACTTCAGAGGATATAGTTGCCAAGAACGATCTTGATCATTTTTTCTACACCTATGACAAAGGCGAAAATAGCCAACAATCAGATAATTCACACAATGATATAGAGTATCAGATTTTCCGTCATCTTTAACACCGAATTGGGTAAAAATGTTTGCAAGTTCAATGACAATGTATATATATTACCTATCTTTTTGCAATTTTATTTTATTTCGGCTCCTATGCCCAGGAATCAAAAAAAATACGGGTTTACGATACTGGAAGTGCTTTTGATGGTCATCGTCATAGGCGTAAGTCTCAGTGCCATCATAGTTTCATTGAACAATGGTATGAGTTTTATGCAGAAGACGAGAGAAAAGACGATAGCCATCAACTTAGCGAGAGAAGGAATAGAAGCCATGTATCAGATCAGAGATACCAACCGATACAGACGGGCAGGAAAAAAAGAAGGCTGTCGACTGAAAAAGAATCCGCTAGTTGATGAAGGTGGTAACGGCGATTGTTCAGACGATATACGAATATGAACAGGAAACTACATTCTACTCACAGAAACAACGTGATGACAACAATATTTCTACCTAAGCTGATCATATACCACAGGATTAAATCTTTCAGATGGGATAGATACAGGAGATTTACAGTTTAGTTTATGTAAATGAGACAATGGAATCCGATCAGGATGTGCAGCACCGATAAGCAACGAAGGAAAATATTTTAGAGCAATCAGATGAATCGGACTTTTTAATAAAGCGATAGCTACAGGATGATGACAAGCGATTTCATGCCCAACGGGTAACGATTCTCCACAATGTTCCGATAACTCAGCCAAAGAATATCGTTTTTGTTCCAAAGTAGCCTACATAGGACAATGAAGATGAGAAGTGGAACTATGCGGTCTTTTAACAAACTTCCAGAAGAAATAGGATGGATATCAAAGCACTCGATGCATTCTTCAACTATGAGCCATTCATAGGTCAAGATCCACAGATTATTGTGGATGGAATTATCAAACAAGCAGAAAAATATCTTCCCGCTCAGCAGATTCCACTTATCCAAGAAGCATATGAATTCGCACGCAAAGCACATGGTGATCAGCTCAGATTATCCAAAGAAGCATACATCGTTCATCCGCTCAAAGCCACCGAATTTCTCATGGAGATCAGACCGGACATCGCGACGATACAGACTTGTATTCTGCATGACGTCATAGAAGACACTACATATACCCAGAAAGATATAGAAAAAACATTCGGCAAAGAAGTGGCGGATCTCTGCGAAGGAATGGTCAAAGTGTCAAAAATCAAATATAAATGAGAAGATAGACACCTTGAAACGCTCAAAAAAACATTTCTGGCTATGGCAAAAGATCTGAGAGTGATTTTCGTAAAACTAGCAGATCGTATCCACAACATCCAGACGCTCTATTTTCATCCCAATCCAGTCAAGAGACAAAAGATAGCCCAAGAGACGATGAAGATCTTCGTCGCAATTGCGAAAAGACTTGGACTCTACCACTATCAACTTTATCTGGAGAATGGCTCATTCAAGATATTGAATGAAGACGCATTCAACAATATCTTCTCCTATCTCAAAAAATATTTCGGAGAAGGAGACAAATATACTGTCAAAGGAACGAAGATTCTCACGAATCTTCTGGTAAAGGAAGGGATTGAAAATTTTGCTGTGAAAGGAAGGACTAAAAGTCCATACAGAGTATATGAAAAACTGGAACACAAATACGAGGGCAAAGAGATAGGAGACATCATGGATTTGATAGCATTCAGGGTGATAACGAAAGATATCGGCGATTGTTATATGGTGCTGGGGATCATCCACAAACACTATACGCCCGTCATCAAAAAAATCAAAGACTACATCGCCGTGCCAAAAATCAATGGCTACAAAAGCATACACACGACTATCCTGTGAATGTTTCCTTTTCCTACAGAAATCCAGATCAGGACACAGGAAATGGACGATATAGCGGAATTCGGAGTAGCAGCGCATTTCGCTTATAGTGAAGCACATCAACCGATATTGGTCCCAGAAGCACAGAGCTTATGGATCAAAAAATTACAAGATTTGGTGACTACCTATCAGTCATCAGACCAAAGGGAGAAATTCAAAAGCGAACTTAATATAGAAGTATTGGATAAGCGTATCTTCGTCTACACGCCGAAGGGCGACGTCTTGGAACTGCCTGTGGGAAGCACCGTATTGGACTTTGCATTCCATATCCACACAGAGATAGGGCTCAGATTCAAAAGCGCGATCGTCAACGGAGAGATCAAACCTATCAGCTTCAAACCGGAAACAGGAGATGTCGTAGGGATCAATACATTCAAAAATAGATATTCAGCGAACAAACACCGATTGGACTTTCTGTATACGCCAGTAGCCAAAGGTCACCTTAACAAATTCATCAAAGCAGAAACGAAATCTGAATTATTCAAACAAGCAATTATTGAATTGAATAGAATACTCAAAGAATACGGACTGCCAGCATATGATTCTGGTACAGACAAGATAACCAAAACATTCAACAAACAGGAGATAGAAAAGAAACTCTTGGAAATCATAGACAAAAAGCGGACCTACAACCAACTCATAAAAGCAGCATATCCGAGTGAACGAGAAAAGTTGAGACAGAACTTGCAAAAGACGCCGCTGAGAACAAGGAACGCAGCCAAAACAGTAACGGCTGGAATCATTCTCGATGAAGACAAAGTGATGAATTATACATTATGCAATGAATGCAAACCGACCAGCGACAAAAAAATCATCGCCAAGACAGGGAAGGATGGTATCAAAATACACACTTTGGAATGTAAATCACTCAAAACGATTTCATTCGAAAAACTTATGGAAGCACATCGGGCTGATCAGGAAAAAACTAATTACAAGATATCAATCGAGATAAAGATACTTAACAAGTACGGTAATCTGCTCAAAGTCATGACGACATTCTCAGAATTACGTATAGTGATATTGCAGATTTTTATAAAAAACATCGGAGATGGGACAAGCATCATCATGCTCGAATCAGAATTCAGCAATCCATCAAGGATCTGATTCCTTTTGAACAGCTTGAAAAAATACGATACTTCAGTACAAGTTATCAAGAAAAAAATCTCGTAAGGGCGATTACTAATCGCCCGATCTATAAGTACTTTACCTGCTAACAAAAAATACAATGACATGAGGCGTTGGAACGATTCTCGACAATTCATCTTGGGATCTTAATTATTTTATGCAGACAAATGGCACCTCAGGGATCATAAAAATCATCGTCATTTTCTTTATTTTTTTATGGATCGTAAGTATCATCCGAGTAGCGAAAGATATTTCTCATAGGACGCATAATGTTTTTGCACAGATTATGTGCATTCTGCTCGTCACCTTACTTTCACCGCTCATCGGCTTGCCGATATATCTCATTCTAAGACCGCTTCACTATCACAAAGACAGAATCCCTCGGAGAGAAGCTGAAGCATTACATCTCTTAAATTGTTATAATTGCCATACACTCAATCTCAAAGATAATGATTATTGCAGTAATTGCGGAGAACCCTTGAAATTAAAATGTAAAAAATGCTGAAATAAATGTTGCTATAGTTACAGCTATTGCAACGAATGCGGATCCCCGAATTTTGATCATTAATCTCATTCGTCCTCTTCGTCCTTTTAGTCTTTTTCGTACTTTTAGTCCTATTCGTCCATGTTACTCGCTTTCACCTTCATTCTCTTATCGATCTGAGTAGGAATACTTGTTAGTGTATATTCTATATTTTTCCCATTTATTAAAAATCTCGGTGAAATAGGCAATTACAATACTGCATATTACGCAGCAATTTCATCAGTAGAGAGGTGAGAACTCGCACTCAAATATAGGGATCCGGGATTTAATGGATCGGGAGGATATCTGAATGGAAGCGGTCGATGACCAACAAGCGATGCAAAACTCAGCTGAGAAGATTTCGGTTTTGTCAGTATCGACCCGAATGGTATGCGACGAACGATAACTTCGAGAACAAATAATATCCCAGCTACAGACCAAGGCAATGTAGAATATCTCTTAGCAGATGCGACAAGCACGGATTATAA
>PFWQ01000034.1 GCA_002791215.1 candidate division SR1 bacterium CG_4_9_14_3_um_filter_40_9 | reverse complement strand
TCTTCCAACATGACGATTATCCTATCTTTCTCTTGGAGCAATCTGTCTTTCTCTTCGATGATATTGAGGATGTTGCTATCAAGGACATTATCTATCGATAGTTCTATCTCAGAATAGTTTTCTTGGATCTCTTGAGAATTTTTATGCTGATTGTATAGATTGAAATAGATGTCCTTGAGAAGTGTGTCTACTTCTTTCTTGATAGTGCCGTTGTCTATGGAATCCTCGGAATCTTGCAATGACTCCTCTACTATCCTTTGCACATCAAAGTGTTTGATGCTGTGAAGATCTTTTTTGAATCTGCTATGTTTTATTATACTGGAAAAGACGGTATAAATCATATGCAATATACCGAATAGTATGAGTGCTCCCGAGAATATCATTCGTACAATAATCCAGTCTTTAGCCATAAAAGCGATGAAACGATAAAGCGACTAATGATGAAACGAAGTTGGATGCTCATTTTATACATATTTACTATGTAAAGTCAACCTATTTTGCGCATTTTTTCTATTATAAGAAAAACCCGTCAGTGGTCTTTAAAGTCTAAAGTCTATAAGGCCATAAAGTCAATTGAAATTTATTTGATGAGGAAAAAGCCGGCGATAAGGATGAAGACAATGGCAAGTCAGATGAAGATCAGGTTCTTTATCTTTTCATTCTTCACATTGCCCTTGAGCTCGTTTATTCTAGCTTCCAATCTTTCTTTTTCCAAGATTGCGTCTTGCTTCTCTTTGTTGTAGTCAGGTAGTGCCACCATGTGTTGGATTTTGGTTTCTAGCTCCCCTACTCTTTGCTGGAGCATAAAGATGACTTTGTTTTTTTCTTCCAACATCTTATCTTTTTCCTTGAAGATAAGCACGAACTTATCGAGTTTTTGATCGATGACGTGTTCCATACTTCAGGGTTTGTGTGTAGATACGTTAGGCGTTTCAGTTGCTCTTGTGTTGACAATCTCTGTGTCGAGTTCTTGATGTAATGCTGAGAAATCTTCCTTGAGCATACTGATTTCAGTCCTTTCCAAAAGCACTTTGTTGGCTACTTTTTTGTAAGAAAGCTTCCCGTTTTTGATATATCTATCGATAGTTCTTGTAGATATTCATAGAAGTTTTGCTGCATTCTCTCTGGTGATGTTGTAGATTTTGTTGTTCATGTCCGTGTAAATACAATATAAAAGCTACTACAGGTCGAACTTCTTTGGTTCATCTTTCTTCATATCGCTGATAAGAGAATGGACATAAATCGTGATAAGGAATCCTTCTACTATCCCTAGAAAGAGCATAATAGGATATATCCCTGTGAAATCCTTCATACTTCCAAAGAATGGTATCATAGCTTGTTGTCCTACCGCTACATATTGAAAGTAAGGAACTCGTATCAAGATAAAGATGATGATGATAACCCGAAGGTAAACCGTTTTTCATTTTTTCATTTTTTATATGATTTTTATTAAATAAAGCATACTATATTAGTTTTCTAATGACAAAATATAATGTGGTGATGATTAGTGACAGTATGAATGTCTGTACTACTGTCCCCAATTGTACTAGAATGCCCACGTCCAGATAATTTATAAACTGCTCAAAGAAGTAAAACATAAACAGGTTTATAATTGATGAGGATAGTCATAATGTGAAGTATTTCGCTGGTAATGCAAGCATTTGAATTATACGTCTCAAGAGTGACATGATAAATCGGAACAATATTCACAATACTCAATATATTATAAAAATATCCTTGTATTGGGATGTGATTTTGAGTCAAAGCTCTGGTATGTAGTTGGCTATAACATAGAGAACTACCGAACTTATCGCTATGTTTACGATAAAATGCTTCACTATTTTCATTTTTATATAGGTGGATTTTTAAAGAGCTCAGCTGTTTGCTGAGAAGTATATACCAAATTGTCTAGTCATTTCAAGGTCATTTTTTGTGGCTATTACCGACTGTCCATTTGTCGGTATAATTCTCGCATCCAACTCGCATATCGCGAGATTGGCGGTCGAATTATTAACAGGTTTTTGTCATTTTTGTTGAAGATTTGTCGAAAATCGTCCAATCGGGTCATGAAATCAAATTAGTCGAAAGTCCAAAGTCCAAGGCCTATAAAGTCCAATCTGCTGACTTGATGACCTTTGACCTTATAGACTTTCGACTTACTCAATGAGATCATCAAAATTGTCTACTTTGCCGTCTTTGAGATAGATATGTATTGCATTTCTTGCTGCCAATATCGCTATTACTGCCGCCCTTTTTCTTCTGGGGGATACTTCAAATCAGTTGTCGAGCATGGTTTGGTAGTTCCAAGTGAGGATATCTGTGATGTCTTTCCCCACGATAAGCTCTGAAAGATAACTTGCTCCTGCGGTCGTAATGGCTGAACAATTGCCGTCAAAACTATATTCTTTTATCTTTTTGTCCTCTATCTTGAGGTAGACAACAATATCGTCTCCACAGATAAAATTACCTTCATGCTGGTGGATAGTTGCATCCTTCATTTTGAAGTTGTTGATGGGGTTTTTGGAATATTCTTTGACGAGCAATTCGCTTTCTGTTGACATAATGGCGTGCGGGATAAAACAAAAAAACAAGCCTTTCAGACTGTTTTTTAGTGTTTTGCTAGGTTTTTTAAAGGGATTTTGTTAGTCAAGTCTGTACCGGAGGTGTTCAACTAATTTTTTCACTATGATGATGATCCTATTGGAAAGCTCTATGAATCCTTTGACGGCTATGATTTCAAATTGTTCTATGGTATCTGCGATAGTTTCCATGCTTATAAGGAACTTATTGGAATTGATCTCCAATACGATGTCATAAAAATTTTCCTTGATACATACGAACGTAGCCTTGATATTGTCTATGTGAATGGTCTTCTGCATAAGGTTTTGCGGCGTAAGCAATGAGGATTGGATGATCATAAATAGTACAAAATACAAAGTAAAAAGTACAAACACCTATCGTAGGAATATTTCGTTGGCCTAGGTGATATTGTTTTAAATTTTAAATGCAATAGAAAAATCGTTTGATTTTATGTGGAAAAAATGTATTATTTTTTTTGTAAGAGTTGTTTGAAAAAATTGTTTTTATTCTTGGCTTCTTGACTGTATTATGGCCAATAAGTATTTCGACATCATTGTTAAAAGTTTGATGAAGCATATGGGGAGACTCATAAATATTTCCAAAATCGAGCAGATTCTCAAGCGTGTCGTCGATGAAGATTTTGCTAATCAGAAAATGTATAAGCTCATATATTACCTAAAGAATAGAGGATATCTGTATAACGTCAAAAAGAATGTGTTTCTTGTGAAGCGTCCAGAAACTGAGCTGACTCAACAACATATTCTGGATATGTTCTATCGGCCTATTGTGAAGCAACATTGTAATGAATTCCTCAAGTCCAATCGATATATTGGCTGACTCAAAGCATTGGAATTAAACGTTTCTTCCTTCACTATTCCGGACGAGTTACTCATAGTAAATAACTATAAACAGTCCAATGAAATCATCATGTTTATGAAGCAGATCTGCTTCAAAAGATATGGTACTGCCAAGGAAAACCTGTTTAGCTTTTTTTATAAGTTTGTTAAAAAAATCACCATCGGAAAGAATGTATTTTTCATCGCTGATCTTGAATTAGCGCTCTTGGAGAGTCTTTATAACCCTGGGCTGATCAATACCGGCTATGTAACAGAATTGGTGAAGAGAACGATAAGAGAACGTAAGGATGACCTCGATCTGACCGTGCGAGAGAAGATCTTGAGAAAGAATAAGCATCATAGCAGTATAAATAGGCTGTACAAGATAGCGCAATCAGTGGATCCTGTCTTTGCCGACAGGATCAAGGCATTGATTAAGAAGGTAAGTTATTTCATTATTTAAAAAAATCAGAATCATGAGATCTTGGTTTACACCAAGATTTTTTGTTTGGTCTCTAACTCTTGACAAATATCTTCTAATGAGTATAATCTCATCTCGTTTTACTCAATTCCATACATGATGGACAAGAAGAGTCAAGAAATCAATCCTGCTAAAAATCCCACGAAAAACACTGAGAATCCTCCCTCAGAGAACATCAAACGCTCAGCAAGAAAACGATTGGGAAGAGTGCTGATGATTACCGAATTCGGGAGGAATGCAGAAGTCACGAAGACTAAAGATGAGCTGTATGATTCTTTTGACGCTGCGTCGTGATCTTTTGATTCAAAATACGCGAATCATTTATTCCGGCTTTACGCCGATAAGGATAAGGATATCACGATTACAAAAGCTCATTTTTTCGCCAAATACACTATCAATATCCCTGACGTTCCCAAAGAAGAAGCGATTAGATTGACGCACTATATCAAAACCTTGAGATTCATTAGAAACTGATTGAAGCCTGTAACGCATCAAATAAAATCTTTTGCATCTGATGCTAAAACGCATGCCGCAAAAAAAATAAGCACAGAAAATGCTGATGAAGTCTATTCTACTTATGATAGAGAAAATGAAAAGCTTGCAGAACATAATACTGCCAAGGGTCATTTGAGAAAATTAATGGAAGAAAAAGGATATGATCGAGACCGATTCAATCAAGAAAAAGACATAATATCTGGCTATTTTCAAAAAAATAATTATCAGGATCTTATGGTTTTTGCCTTGTTCGGATTCTATTACTTCGATAGAAAACAAGACGTCTATGAAGCTTTCACGTCTGAACAACGTAAAAACATCATCATATCTTTTGATATGCCTGGTTTTCGTAGAACCAGTGTTCCTCTATGAACTTTCCTCAAAATCATAGAGCATCTTAATTTCAAAAAATTATTTTCTGTGTAAAAATATATACTGAACTGCTTTAGAAATTTGCAATTTCCGCAGCGTCCTGTAACTTCGACGTTA
>PFWQ01000052.1:4842-5797 GCA_002791215.1 candidate division SR1 bacterium CG_4_9_14_3_um_filter_40_9 | reverse complement strand
TCTTTCTATGCGGATATTGTCAGAATATCTTCCTGCGCCATCCATACTAATCTTTACCTGAGCTTTTTCAAGGATTTGTGTAAATTCAGATGATGTAAATTGACTTCCCTGGTCCGAATTGAATATTTCTGGCTTAGCAGTAATAAGAGCTTTCTTGAGAACGCTGTTGCAGAATTCTCCATCCATACTTGGTGAAACATCCCAAGCGATTACTTTCCTGCTATATCGATCAATAATAGCTAATAGATAAACGAATCATCACGGTAATTTTATATAGGTGATATCTGTACTTCGTACTTGGTTTGGTCTTACTATTTCAACTCCCTTGAGAAGATACGGATATTTTTTATGCGACTTATCTGCGATACTAGTTTTCTTTTTTGGATATACAGCAACAATCCTCATAATCCCCATATATGTCCTTGCTTTCTTCCTGCCAATAGGATAGCCTCTTATCTTTAGTTCGGCAGATATTCTTCTGTTCCCATAATATGGGTGTTCTGTGTAAATCTCATCTATGACGCTCATGATACGCAAGTCTTGCTCTGATAATTCCCTTTCATAGTAAAGACTTGAAGTCGATACATCCAATAGAAATGATTGCCTATTTTGTGAAAGCGCATAGGTAGTATCTATCATTTCCAGTCTTTGACTATAGGAAACGGATTCAGTCAATTTTTTTTTGAAGCCAGTCTACCTCCATGGTATACTGACCTACTTTGCGCTCTAAATAAGCGATTTTCTTGTCTTTGTCATCGTTTTCTTTGCCTCTTTTATCAATAAATATTTTCGTTCATTCCTTTAAAAATTCTCCTTTCCATGTGCTTTGCTGGCTTGCAGCAACTCCATATTCACTGGTAATCTCTGCCTGTGTTTTACGCCCTTGAAGAAGTTCTAGAACAATCTGGAATTTCTCTTGTGGTGTCCATTTTTTACGATTTTTTGCCATTGTTTT
>PFWQ01000052.1:4493-4811 GCA_002791215.1 candidate division SR1 bacterium CG_4_9_14_3_um_filter_40_9 | reverse complement strand
GTTTTTGATTTAGCTGATAAAACTATATCTCAGCTATCTTAATTTTCCTTATATACTTTTCCAGTGGAGGGGACCATTATATTTTTACCATAAGCCTGTTTATTAATGAAGTGTTTCATAATTTTTTTAGAAAAAAATATATACTTATATTTATAAGTATATATATTTATTAAAATAAGTCAAATAAAATTTGTCAAAAATTACTGGAATTTCATTTATAGCTCCATTCCCCCCCTCTTCTGTTAACTAACCAACCCGTAACCAATAACTCCTAATTTCTATCCTTTAATCACCAACCTTTAAGTTATCATACAACAT
>PFWQ01000052.1:0-4459 GCA_002791215.1 candidate division SR1 bacterium CG_4_9_14_3_um_filter_40_9 | reverse complement strand
TCTAGGGGGTGTTTGTTAGACCACTCCGGTAATTGCCGGAAATGAGAGAACAATACCGGCGATTTTAGATGCTACGACTTCAAATACAATGAAGAAGTTGTAAATATCTAAAATAGTCGGTATAACAAATTAAGGCTTATCTCCAATTGAAAAGATTCGAACATTAAACATACAAAAAAGGGTCTTCCGGCCATTTTTAAATTTGAAATTATAATCATCCAAAGAAATCCATAATAGTCTCGCCTGCATAATCCGGCCACATGTGAGGATAATATCCACCATGAAAATAAGAATCAGTATATGGACACCGGATCACCGGTGCATCTTGCTGGCATTCGGTATATTTCACGCAATTGCCCACCGAGCCATACGGTTCTGTTTTCGCACTACATCCGTTCTGTTTCAACATCTGATCACGAGCCGTCACAGCGGCACTATATGGACTCAGATTATCTTCAGGATTTTGCATAGTTATAGCAGCCACAGGTCAGTTACATGTATTGATTGTAGTACCGCCTCACACGCTTCCGATTGCACGGATTACATTACCACGAGCACAGGACAAAGTGTTGGTAAACCATGCGCCTAATGAATGACCGACAACAAACACCTGATCCTTGTCAATACAATATTTATCTTCAAATTCTTTAAGCAGTTGATCAAACAAAGCGAAATCCCTGAGTTGATATGATTTATCTCACGGATTGCTCCAGCTACGATTTGGCCCCTCTTCAGGCAATCCAGCGGGATAAATGATGATAGCATTCCCATTCGATTCTTCATCCAGATCATAATACTCCTGTACCTCGGTATTTGAATTGGTGCGTCCATGAAAAGCGAAAATAATTTTTATAGGCGTATTGTTATTATAATTATTTCCTATATCAGTAATATAATGACGAGTCAGACCATTGACGACAGACGAGGTAGGTGCAGAACTAGGCGGCTGTTTGCCACATCATGCAGAAGCTACATCACGAATTCAATCAAATTGGATACTCCCCACATTTTCCAACATCAATTGATGAACAAGATATGCCATCTCACCACGGGTGATATTTTTATTTGGAAGTAATCCATACTTTGAAAATATATTATTGTTGTGAACAAAATCGAAATATGGCTGATACCAAGCATCACTTCAAGCCTGACCTACATTTTTATCGAAACTCCCCAGCACCATTTTCAAGGCCTCCGCGAAACTGACATTTTGAGACGGTCTAAATGTGCCATCAGCATATCCTTTTACGATTCCATAACTTATTGCGTAGCATACATATTTAGCGAACCATTCATCACGGACATCAGGGAAACAATTTTTTCCTGAACCGATATTATCAACACTAGCTCCAAGGATGATTTTCATGATCTCTGCACGATTGATTTCACGATCAGGGCCAAAAGTACCGTCGGCATAACCTCACACTACACCATTGTCATAAAGATACTGAATGCTTTCGCGATACTGATTCGTAGCTATATCCTTAGGCGTCCCAGTGGCAGATACACTACTGCACATCATCACTACTCACACAGTGAAATACATTATCGCACGACATACATTTCTCATATTCTACGATAAGAAAATAAAGAAATTTTAATTCATGCCAGCCATAAGCATCACTTGATCTATGGCAATCTTTATAAATTTTGAGAAAGAGGCCGGATCAAGAACATAAATGATGAAAAGTGAGGTGACGATTATGATAACAGCAAGCCACCTCGTATATACACCACGCGTTCTTCCTACCAACAAAAGAGATAATACCGCCATCAAGATAGGTCAAACAACTTTGATATCTCCCAATGGGATTTCATATCATTGGATATATTTCGTATTTGTCTGGAAAAACTGGATAAGATCAAATTTTACATTGAAGATAATCAGGATAATTTCAGCGACAAAGACAACAAGCAATCATCGTGATGCGTATTTTGTAGAATCCCCTTCTGTACGATATATTTCATAGACAATAGTCGGAAGGAGAAAAAACATAGAGATCAGAACAGAGTCGAATTTCCGCCCCAAAAGAATACCCACGATAGCCAGAATACTTGCTATGATGCAGAACAGTGTCGCATTTTTTGTCGGCTTTGGCATGGGAATACATTAATAAATAAAACTTTTTTTTAAAAATGTACTCAAGTTTGCACAAATTACAAGTTTCATTTAGATTATCACATTAAATCCTGAATGTAATTCAACAATTCTTCTCTTCATTTTTTGGAAACATTGGAAATGGGGAATATTTTTGGCATATAAGAAACGATAGGTTCGAGCACAGCTTTAAGCGAATGGAGATGTGCATTGAAATTCTTCTGATTTGGCTTATCTGTCTTCGTCATTACAAGTGAATATGGGATATGTTCGTCTTCTAGACTGCTGATGAAATCGACATCGATTCTCTGCGTAGGGATACTTCCATCGATGAGCACAAATACTCTTTTCAAGTTTTTTCTTCCGATGAAATAATCATGCGTAGCATCTATCCAGTATCCTCTGTCTTTAGCGCCAGAACTTGCATATCCATATCCAGGCAAATCAACCAGATATCGTTCATCATTGATGAGAAAAAAATTTATAAGCTGAGTCTTTCACGGCCTAGTGGATATTTTGGAAAGCGATCAATTATTGGTCAATGTGTTGATGAGCGAAGATTTTCATACATTCGATCTGCCGATCATCGCGAATTCAGGAAAACCTGCCTGAGGATTTCAATCCTTCAAAGAAGGGCATTCCTCAAGTTTGGAAGCGCTTTTTACGAACACTGCTTTACGCACGATCATGAGAAAAAATATACAATAAAACATTCGCTACGTATCATAGTATAGAAAGGGCAATCAAAAGAAAATGAATTATTTATTTTTATGGAAAACCCTAGAAATCTGACTTTTAACGTCCCATTCACTATAATCTTTCAAAAGATTGAAAATTTTTCTCGTGATCATCTTGGCACACATATCTTTAAAATCTATAGCAGACAAAAAATCAGATTCAATCTTGTATACAGTAGGCTGATTTTTTTTCGCCTGCAATTCATTCAAAGTTGTCGCATCAACAGCATTACCAACTTGAGTTCCATTTCTATTCTTGATTAAGGAAGCTAAAGTCGGCATAAATTGCTTTTGAGCAATAAGCGAACTTACCTCATCTTTTTCGAGCGCTTTCATAGACACATACGTATTTCATTTGACCCGATTATTCCCTTTTTCTTTCACTTGAAGAGGGTCTTTTATGTTGGTTTCATTGGTTCCAACCATGACCACCAATCATCACTTCTTGGAGAATCCTTCTACTAGCTTGAGCGAAGAGGGAATATTTTCATAGGTATCGTCACCAAAGTTTATGCTAGCAATCTCTCAATGGAAATTCCAAAATTTAGTATCTCTTTGGCCAGTAGGAGCCAAAAGAAAAATATTTCACGCCTTCAATCATTTTTCCATAAGAATGTTTCGAAAAGGTTTTCTGATTTGGGCAAGAATCTTATCAGGAATAGGTAATTTTGCATTATCAGTATTGGGGATAGTTTTTAGGACATGTGAAATAGGGAGTATGATTTTTCTATGAGATTGCGTCATCAACGCAGGTCAGACGATAGTATAGATGTTATCTACTACATATCCCATATCAAAAAGTTTTGCATAATGGAATAATTGACCTATCCAGATAGGGATATTGGCAAAGGTTGGATGGTCAAAAACAAACATCACAGATCTATCGCGCAATGCAAGAATAACTTCTTTCATCTGTTGTTCAAACTGCAAAAGCTGCTTATGTTTTTCACGTTCTGTAGGCAACATGAGCATCTCGCCATTCTTCAGGGTTTTGGATTCATATGCTCTATAAGGCTCAGTGATAGGGACGACTTCAGTGAAAGATGAGAGCGCCTGTAATGCAAAAAATTCATAGAATCCAGACTTGCCACCCTCTTTGGGATAGAGCACCTGGAACATGTTATCATCGATGAGTGAAGTTTTTTTGAGTCAATTCTCGAGATGTTGTGCATGATAGAATTCATTCTCGATATTACTAAATCGGAGATCCTTCGCATGTGCATAATCCAGATTCTGTTGTTTTGATTCCTCTTGTTCTGATGCGCCTTTTTCCACATTCTCTTGTTCTGATTTTTTGGCGAAGAGATTCCTTTCGACGAAACTGAACATGTCATTGATGGCCGAAGTATTGTCTTTCAAAAAAGCAGCAGCACTAGGGAATGTCTTCCCCTTGTCTAACACCGAAGGAAGATGATAGCCCAATATTTCTTGCACCATTGCAGGAGCCTTAGCGATGCTTTTAGGATGCTTACTAGCCAACATCGTGCCATTGAGATATGAATATTCTTCGTAAAGCTTAAAGATTGGATGTAAACGATGAGAGAGATTGAAATTGATATCATAGGCTTCCTGCAAACGTTTATATTCAGGGCAATCAGGTTTGCGATACTCAGGCTTGAGTATT
>PFWQ01000039.1 GCA_002791215.1 candidate division SR1 bacterium CG_4_9_14_3_um_filter_40_9 | reverse complement strand
ATGCCCAAATAATTAGATTTATTCACATGATTTTACATCCTTAATTTATATGTATGAAGAAATTTTTATCTGTAAGCCTTCTTCTTGGACTGCTTGGAATACCTTTTCTAAGCTCTGCTAGCGAAGTCGATTTGTTAATCCCCAACCTTCATTCCAGCCATTTTGCTAATCTAGGACTTGATGGATGGCGGTTATTATTTTATGGAATCATCATCATCCTTTTGGGGATGGGATTCGGTTTGAAACAATATCTAAACATCAAAAAAATCCCCGTGCACAAAGCTATGAGCGATGTATCGCACATCATCTATACGACGTGTAAAACGTACCTTAAACAACAAGGGAAATTTCTAATCATTCTTTTCCTTATTATCGGTACCGCTATCTTCTATTACTTTTTTGGATTGAGTCATCTTGCTCTTCCAAAGGTAATTCTAATCCTCAGTTGGTCCGTACTCGGAGTCTTGTGATCATATGGTGTTGCATGGTTCGGCGTGAGAATCAATACGCTCGCGAACTCTCGTACAACTTTTGCAGCTTTGAGATCTAAACCACGACAAGTAGTGAATATCCCTTTGAAATCCGGTATGAGCATAGGAGTATTGCTTATCTGTGTTGAGCTTATCATGATGCTTATCATATTGTTATTTATGCCGAGAGAAAGTGCCGGCGCTTGTTTCATCGGTTTCGCTATCGGCGAATCGTTAGGCGCAAGCGCACTCAGAATCGCGTGATGAATCTTTACAAAAATCGCTGATATCGGTTCAGACTTGATGAAAATAGTCTTCAAAATCTGAGAAGATGATCCGAGGAACCCTGGAGTCATCGCAGATTGCACCGGCGATAACGCTGGTGACAGCGTCGGACCTACTGCTGACGGATTTGAAACGTATGGAGTGACCGGTGTCGCATTGATATCATTCATCGTGTTGGCTATGGGCATCGAATTCCAAGCTACATTAATAGTATGGATTTTCGTCATGAGGATATTGATGATCTTCACGTCAATCTTTTCTTACCAGCTTAATCAACGATATTCTTCAATCTTATATAGATTCAAAAAATCATTTAACTTTGAAGCTCCGCTTACCAGATTGATCCGGTTATCTTCTTTCATCTCTATCGCTGTCACTTTCCTCGTGAGTTATGTCTTGATAGGAAAATTAACGGTCGCTTCCGGCCCTGCTGTACATGGAGTCATCAAAACCATCGTTGATACTACTTTGCGATGGAAACTTGCTTCAATCATAAGTTTCGGAACTTTGGCGGCAGCTATCATTCCAGAATTCACCAAGATATTTACCAGCAGCAGTTCTCATCACGTCCGTGAAGTGGTTCATGCTTCCCGCGAATGATGAGCTTCATTGACTATCCTTTCAGGATTGGTGGCTGGAAACTTCTCTGCATTCTGGAAAGGTATGGTCATCGTAGCCCTTATGTGATGAGCATTCTGGGTCAGTACTTTGGGGCTTGGTGAAATTATGGTCTATCCTTCCATCTTCGCATTTGGTTTAGTGGCATTTGGATTTCTAGGAATGGGTCCCGTAACTATCGCCGTTGATAGTTATGGTCCTGTAACAGACAATGCACAATCAGTATTTGAGCTTTCACAGATAGAAAAGATACCGAATATTTCCGCTCAGATAGAAAAAAAATATGGATTCAAACCTGACTTTGAACATGGTAAACATATGCTAGAAGAAAATGATGGTGCTTGAAATACCTTCAAAGCCACTGCGAAACCAGTACTTATCGGAACGGCAGTCATCGGCGCAACGACTATGATCTTCGCAATCATTTTATTGCTTAAGGCCGCAGGATTGTTGCAATTACAATTGACTGATGCCCCTGTCATCTTATGATTTATTACTGGATGAGCGGTCATCTATTGGTTCTCTGGTGCATCAATGCAAGCAGTAACAACCTGAGCTTACCGTGCTGTAGAATATATCAAAAAACATATAAATCTGAAAAAGAAAGCTGCAGACATAGAAGATAGTAAGAAAGTAGTAAAGATCTGTACGCAATACGCTCAGAAAGGAATGTGGAATATCTTCATCGTTATCTTCACACTCACCCTTGCATTCGCATTCTTCGATCCAAACTTCTTCGTATCCTACCTTATCTCTATCGCTGTATTTGGACTTTTCCAAGCCATCTTCATGGCCAACGCTGGAGGTGCTCGGGACAATGCCAAGAAACACGTAGAAGTCGATCTGAAGGAAAAAGGAACTGATTTGCATGATGCTTGTGTAGTCGGCGATACCGTTGGCGATCCATTCAAAGATACGTCATCAGTTGCGTTGAATCCTATCATCAAATTCTCTACTTTGTTCGGACTCTTGGCGGTAGAAATCGCTATCAGAATGAGCCAAGCTTCTAAAGCTGCCGGAACATTCAATTACAACCGAGTCATCGGTGGAGTCTGTTTGTTGATTGGATTGGTCTTCGTATGGAGATCATTTTATGCGATGAGAATTAAGAAGTAGTACCTAGTACCGAGTACAAAGTGCCTAGTACATAACTTACCTTGCATTATATAGAAAAATCCCTCCATTCTCATTGCGAGCAAAGCATGGCAATCTGGAGTGTCTTTTGTTAGAGGATAAAATTTAGAGAAATAAAGAGATATAAAATTAGGAAGTAAAATTACTCTTCATGGTCATACAGGTTAGATTTTCAAAAATGATGACGGTGGCTTTCTCCGAATTCTTTTTTTAGTTCCTCGAAAATCTCTTTTCTTTCCTCTACTTGAAGAGTATTCAAAATTTTTAGAATTTCTTTGTCGCCTAAATCAATTTTCCCATCGAGAACAACTCAGCCATTCTCTCACTTTTTAATGTCCAGTTCTGGATTCACTATTTTTTTGTGGTTAAAGTATAAAAACACTTATAATATACGAATCTCTTGACAAATTGCAAGAGATATTTATAGAATATAGCCCTGCTAACAGTGTGGCAGTGTGCTATTGAAAAAATGAAAGAAATGTTTATAAGGTTGATGTCATGTCAAGGCGTTGGCAAATTTATCTTCTTACATCAAAATCTATGGATATAGAAATCACCTTTGATCCTAAATATGGGTATTCCGCTTCAATACATAAAATCAATACACACACACAAGGTAAAACTTGGGACAAATTGATGTTTAACATCAATGAAGCTATTTGATGTTATGTAGAATCTGAGAAAAAAAGAAAATCTAAAAAAATATTCGGCAAAAATTTGAACTTTTATCTTAATGTGAAAAATATTCTTAATGCCCCTAAAATACAAAGAGATCTTGCGTATTCTTAAAGATTTTTCTTATCAAAAATTCCATCAAACATGAAGCCATGAAAGGTGGTATTATTTAGAAAAATTTTGAGTGACGGTACCTCATCATGACGAACTGGTTCCAAAAACTGCCAAATCAATTCTCAACGATATAGCTAAACATCATTCTGTCCCTGTGGAAGATATTATCAAGAAATATAATATAAAACTTTAATGTTGCGAGAAATCGCAATTTTTAAAAAATTGTTGAATCTATCTATGAAACATCATATTAAATCCACAGAAGAAATGCTTCAGCTCGGCGAACAACTTTCTAAGCAACACAAAATACTCCTCCTCCACTGAGAACTCGGCGCGGGGAAGACTTTGCTGACCAAAGGATTTGTGAGAGGGCTCGGAATCGACGAAAAGAAAGTCCAAAGTCCAACCTACGCCTACATCAATATCTACGACGAAAGAGTCCTGCATCTGGATATGTACAGGATAAAGAAATATGAAGAGCTCGTAGAAAAGTGAATCATCGACCAGATTCTGAGCTATGATATTGTGGTTATTGAATGGCCAAAATTTATAGACTCACTACCGTTGTCCAACTTTGCTATGATAAGGATTGAGAAGATTTCAGAGAATGAAAGAGTTGTTCACGTTGATAAACATTCACTTCGTTCATGATAAAAGTTCCCCTGCAGTACTGCAGGGTCACGATGAATGTTCACTTCGTTCACGATAAAAAACATTTATCGCACCGATACTTCGGTGCTTTTATCGCGTAGCCTTTATCGCGAAGCTTTTATCTATTGTTTTACAAGTTGATCCCGAATTCTGCCATCGTTTTTTGGAATTGCATGATATGATAGTTGGATAAGTTCTGTTTGCATTCGTTATCATCATCTCTTACGAGTTTCAGGATGATAAGGATATTGTTGAATTTTCTTGTGAGAAGATTGAAATTATCAGCTGTCAGATGAGTATCACTTTTTAGCGTAGAAACCATAAATATGGTAAATGCTTGGACTAAGGTTTTCACGGCATCTTTTTCAAACTGAGGCATACGCAAGGTGAAATCATTCCCTTGAATAGTAAGATCGATATTTCTGTAACTTACAGAATTTCTACAACTGTTGAATTTGTTTATTTCATTCTGAAGCGTGAGAGCAAAGCTTGCAAGATTTCCTGTAGCTGATGCCGCTCATGTTCATGCAGCGACATACGTTGTTCATGTATTCATCGATGCCAACGTAGAACTTGCAGCCCCATAATTGAAGCTCACCACTCCATTGGTTCACACCTCTATCTTTCCGCTGAATACTGTCGAGTTTCCTATAAGATCTGATATGTTTAATTGAAAGTCGCATGTTTTCCCGATAGTGACTCCTGTGATAAGATAATTGAAACTTGTTCCGTATGCCGTACCAGTTATCGTATTTCCTGACAATCATGAAATAGTATAATTCAGGATATATTTTGTGCTTTCTGTAGTCTGTCGTGAAAGTGTAAATCCATTCAGATCATCTCCGTTGATAGTAAACCCTGTGATCACTGGTGCGATCTTGTCAAATGTTATCGGTCATGTAGCGCTATAGAAACCAGTATTACCTGCTAGGTCGTTGTAGGCTACGCTGAAGAATAAAAGTCAGTCATTATTTCCGCTTGATAATATTTGTTGGTAGATATATTGTAATCATGATTTGGAGACTAAAGCAGAAGGTGCTCATCGGAAGCTCACGAGATT
>PFWQ01000050.1:5102-5212 GCA_002791215.1 candidate division SR1 bacterium CG_4_9_14_3_um_filter_40_9 | reverse complement strand
GATGATGACGCTGATGATGCTGAAGCTGAAGAAGATGAAGCTGATGATGCTGAAACTGATGATGACGCTGATGATGCTGATGATGACGCTGATGATGCTGAAGCTGAAGA
>PFWQ01000050.1:0-5006 GCA_002791215.1 candidate division SR1 bacterium CG_4_9_14_3_um_filter_40_9 | reverse complement strand
ATATATTATGCTGATAAGCAGTATTTTACTTTGTAATATATGTCTATGGAAGAAAACACTACAGTCCCTACTAGAGGAAACTCGAATTGAATCTTCTTGCTCGTGGCCGCTATCGTTCTCGCAGGATCCTTTATCTATATAGGTAGAGAATTCATCCAATCCAACAAGGAAAATCAGCAGACTTCACAATGAATAACCAATACCATAAGCGTCATCGGTGAAGGAAAATCTAAAGTGACGCCTGACACGCTAACCATCAACCTCTCTGTTTCTGAAGTTGCCCTGACTACCAAAGAAGCACAGACACAGGCAAACGAGAAGATAGCCAAGATTCAAGCTATTTTGGAAAAGGCCGGGGTGAGCAAAGACAATATCAAAACTCAGAATCTCAATGTCTATCCTGAATACAATCGAAGCAATAATACACAGACGATAAGCGGCTATAGGTCACAACAAACACTTACTATCGAATTGAACGGAGAAAAATATGTCGATCAATGAAATAGCATCATAGATGAAATCAGCGCGCTAGGAAATGTAAATATCGATAATACAAGCTTTGAGATTAAAGATAAGATCAAGGGACTCGCTGAAGCTCGCCAGAAAGCATTTGATGATGCCAAAGCAAAAGCCACACAACTGGCAGAAATGTGAGGCGTGACACTTGGCAAACCGGTCATGATAACTGATAATGGAATCTCTTATTCTCCAGGCCCAATCTATTATGCGAAAGCAGAAATGGCTATGGGCGCAGGAGATATGGCCGTCGCCTCACCGTCACTTTCTGCCGGACAAAGCGAAGTCAATCTTACTATTACTGTAGTATACGAAATCCAATAATAAATAAGTATGTTGCTTCCCTGTCATTGCGAACAAACGTGAAGCAATCTAGGAAGCAAATATAATCGATTCAGATTACTTCGCTACGCTCGTAATGACGGGCAAAAAAAACCTGCAGGTATGCAGGTTTTTTTTAGTTGAACGAATATCTATTTTGTGAATGTAAATGTCTCTCATTCAGCAAGTCATATTTTTTCTGCTATTCATGCGTTAATCTCCAATATATACCTAGCCGGAACTGGTGATGCAAAGACTGGACACGGATCTAATGTACATGGCGGAGCTGTATTTTTGATATAAAGGATAGTATAATTTTGATCTAACCATACTATATCCAAGGGAATCAATACATTCCTCATCCCCAAGCTATAAATTCCAGGCTGTCTAAAATCCATAAGTAGTCATTTGTCTTCATCCAAATTCCTATTGTGCATAAGCCCCTGCTTTCTCTGATATTCTGTGGATGCGACTTGCACATACAGACAAGACTGATTGTAGCAGAGCGTAGGCCGGCTCCATCTTGCCATGATGTCAGCATTTTTTCTACTTGCAAATAGCGTAAGTCCTATCGCCAAAACAGCAAGTATGATGATTATGCAAATAACGCATTTTTGGGATGGTGTCTTTTTCTTGGCTTTCATAGCGGATAGGTGACAAAAAGTAAATACTTAGCAAGGAGAACTCTCGGCTTTTTTGAATATCCCGATTTTCCCTTTGAGGAATTTAGCAGCTCTCGCAATGGTCGTTGATGAAGCACCGGTCTCTTCTTCAATTTTTTTGTATGATTGACCCTTGTGCAACCTAGATGCAAGTTCCAATCTTTGAGAAAACTCCAAAATCTCCTTTTGTGTAAAAAGGGTCCATAAAAAATCGAACGCTTCTTTCTTGTTTTTAAAACCGAGAAAAGCCTTTTGCAGATTACCTGAAATTTTGTTTAGATTTGTTTTGTTCATGTGTACCACTTTATTATGATAAATAATCATTTATTTTATATAATCATTATGTGTTAAAAATCAACTTTATTTGAGTAAAGCACCAACAAAAAATGTTATAAAATGTTAAATATACTTTACTTTAGCAAAGTACTTTATCTGGATAAAGTATCTAAAAAACAAAAAACGCCATTTCTGGCGTTTTAATCTATACTCGCAGTATATTTACTTCTTAAATGTTATGCTATCCCCTACTTTTATTCCTAGCTCCCCTGCTACTCATCAATTGAGTTCCAGGACATAGTTTGCTGTAGTTCAAGGATTGTACATTGGGCAAGGATCTGTAGTGCAAGGTTGTGCCATATTTTGGATATATACGATATTATAATTGTCATCTAATCGAAGCATATCTAATGGTATGAGGGTGTTTTTCATCCGAAACGAATATGGCCCTGACTGCTCAAAAACGAAGAGCATTCACCTATCCTTATCAAGTGAAGTGCGATTCATGAGTCAGATTTCTCTTGTCTTGGGTGTATCGACTATTTCTAACTTAAAACATTGCGTATTGGCACAGATTTGCGGTCATCAAAATTTACCGAAGAATCCGTGACTTATGGCACATCTGATAACAAAAAACACTAGTGCTATTACCACCATGAAGATTATTATATGCATGACAAGCATCTTTCTCTTTCTCTCTGTTTTCATTTTGTAAATAGGGAAGAAATAAATATATATGTGTCTATAATACATTTATCCATATTCGAATCAAATGAAATTTTTCAAGTGATCAATAATCTTTACCATCGTTGCGATTATCTTGTGATTCATATTATGACTAGGTCAAGACTGGAATCTCATGAATGGATTACAGACTGTCTTTATAGTCGTTATTCTGTGAGTGCTTGAGGTATCCCTATCTTTTGACAATGCCGTGGTCAATGCGAATATCCTCAAAAAGATGGATGAAAAATGGCAACACAGGTTTCTGACCCGGTGAATAGCTATCGCGATACTCGGGATGAGAATACTTTTCCCGCTCCTTATCGTCAGCATCGTCGGACATATAGGGATATTTGAAACATTGCGTCTTGCACTTTTCGACCAGAATACCTATGCTACCATCCTGGCTTCTGCCAAAGTGGTTATAGCCGGCTTTGGATGAGTATTTTTGCTTATGGTAGCTCTGAAATTCTTCTTTGATACTGAAAAAGAGAATCACCGAATTGGGCCTATCGAAAGATTCCTCAAAAAGATGTGACAATTGGAGGCCATAGAAATCATCATCTGTTTACTCATCTTACTCTTTGTAGCTAAATTCCTTTCTTCTACCGAAGTATTGGGATTTTTGGACGCAGGAATACGAGGACTCATCGTGTATACCCTCATAGAAGGTCTTACGAACTTATTGAACAAGCCAAAGGAAACGATGACCAACGTCGCTAGTGTCTGACTCTCTTTGTTTTTGTATCTGGAAGTATTGGATGCAAGCTTCTCATTTGATGGGGTGATAGGAGCATTCGCCTTGAGTAAGAATATCTTCATCATAGCACTCGGACTCGGCGTATGAGCGATGTTTGTGAGAAGTCTCACCATCATGCTCGTCAAGAAATGAACATTGGCGAAATATAAATACCTCGAACATTGAGCTTTTCGGGCGATATTGGCGCTGGCAGTGATCATGTTTTTGAATACGACGCACGAAGTTCCGGAAATCGTCACCTGACTCATAGGAATGTGATTCATCTGAGTCGCCGTCTTTTCTTCTGTAAGAGCGAATAGAAAAGAAGTTAAAGACCCCACCTAACCTTTACCCCAGAGTACCTTCTCTTGAACAAGTTCAATTCACCTTGCCCTTCGAGGGGAGGAATAAGTCTCCCTCGAAGGGAGATTTAGTGGGGAAAGAAATATCAATCTTTAAATAATTATATATTGTTTATGAATTACTTATTGACCATCTGACTAGAGATACATATCAAGTTGAAAAGCATCAACAAGATGTTCTGCCAATGCAAAAATGAGCAGAATTTTGATACGCTTTTACCGAATACAAATATCTGCCCTGTCTGTACTGCGCAGCCAGGCGCACTTCCTACCTTGAGTAAAGAAGTGCTGGAGAAAGCGCTTTTACTGGGGAAAGCATTGAATTGCGAGATTAATAGGACTTCAAGATTTGATAGGAAATCATATTTTTATCCTGATCTCCCGATGGGATATCAGATCACGCAGTTGTACCAGCCGACCAATGTTAAAGGTCAGGTGAGATTTTTTCTAGAAAACTTTACACAAGAAAAGATAATACATATCCAAGATGCTCATATGGAATGCGATACAGGGAAAATGATCCATGATGGATGACAGGCTTTGATTGATTTCAATCGTGCGGGGACACCGCTGGTGGAAATAGTTACGAATCCTGATTTTTCTACACCTGAAGAAGTGACGGAATTCCTCAAGGAATTACAGAGAATCGTGAGATATAACAATATCGCTGACGCCGATATGGAAAAATGACAGATGAGAGTAGATGTAAATATTTCGGTGAGAAAAAAAACATCTGATCCTCTCGGCACGAGAGCAGAAATAAAAAATATCAACTCCTTCGGCGCGATCAGAAGAGCGATCGACCATGAATACACAAGGCAGATTGAATTGTACGAAAAAGGTGAATCCTTCACGCAGGAGACGAGATGACGAGATGATGCGAAAGGAAGTTCTTATCCGATGAGGTCCAAAGAAGAAGCTTTGGATTATAGATATTTCCCGGAACCTGATATGCCACCGCTTGTTATAAGCGACGAAACGATGAAACGACTAAACGACCAAACGCTTGAGATTCCGCATGAGGTCATCAAAAAAATGAAGGAAGAATATGGATTTAATAAAGAATATATTAATGCATTAATTGGTGACAAAGAAATGTTGGATTATTTTCTCGCACTCGTAGAAGAAAAATTTGATCCCAAGATAAGTGCGAAATGGCTCGTGGGACCTATCGCCGCATGGATGAAGGAGAATTTTAAACCAGTTTCTCAATTACCAGCGACCAGTGACCAGTTTAAGGAGTTTCTCAAAATAGCACAAGAGTGAAAAATAATGGAAAGCCAGATGAAGATAGTCATGGATGAAATGTTAAGGTGATGAGGGGATTGTATGGAGATTGTGGAGAGGTTGTGATTTAAAGGGGCTGAAACAAACGAATCTGAGCTTAAATGAATCATCCAGTCCGTC
>PFWQ01000084.1 GCA_002791215.1 candidate division SR1 bacterium CG_4_9_14_3_um_filter_40_9 | reverse complement strand
AGATTATAAGATACCAAGACCATGATGTGATTAAAAATTTAGAATGAGTGTTTTCCCATATTCAAAGTACTCTCTCTGAAAGAGAAAAAGAACTCCTGATTGAGAAAACAAAATCCCCCGCCTTCGGCACCCCCTTCCAGTAAAGGGGGAACTCCTCTGCTAGCCTCCTCGTTTAAATTCCCTCTTTATGTAAAGAGGTGGGACCCGCAGGGTGGAAGATTCAAGTAAATATTTTTACGAAAGAAAATCGTTATGCTCTTCTTCAGACTCGTTATTTTTTTTACCTAGATATTCTTTCACAACCTCGAGCAGAGCCTCGTTGAGAATTGATATTTTGTCTTTATCCAGATTAGCTGTTTTTTCTGTCTCAGATTTTCTTCCTGCCAGATGTTTCTCTTTCATGTGAAGGATCCTGGTCACTTGTTTGCTCGGATTAGTCACATTCTCAAATGGGAATTCAATTTCATGTTCAAGCCTGATCATCAGGTTTCACCTGCTGAAAAGTTTGTCCCGTCATGAATTCTGCGTATGCGACACTGTCTGTATCTTTTCCCGGTCAAAAAAATCAGTCTTGTATTTTGTCAGTCTTTCTCGCATAAACAAGGTAATACCTTCTTTGGAAAGCACAAGTCAGTCTAGATAGAGATTGAGGAAATCGATTACAAATTTTACAAAAAAACCTATTCAAACTATCCCAAATATCCGCGGTAAGAACAGCCGTGTGATATACGAAGATAATAATAAATAAATTATGTACAGTGCGAACAAAAAGAAGATGATTCTCACCGTCTGCTTGATATAAACACTTCAATTATGTCAAATAATGTGCTGAATATCCTCAACATTAATGTATTTTTTTATAATCTCTTTTCTGATCATAAATTAGTCCGTAAGGTCTATAAAGTCTATAAAGTCCGTAAAGTCTTAAAGTCGACCTGATGGACCTGAAGACCTTCGACTTGATGGACTATTATTTTTTTATAGCATCGATTTTTTTCTGCTTTTCCAAGAATTTTTCCATCCTTCCTTTGATGACTTTCTTAACTACCTTATCCTTGTTGTACACAGGATGGCATTGATAGCATGTTTCCACTTTGATCGGTCAAGGGATCGTGGTATTTATGGTGAATTTGGCTCCGCATATACAAGTAACTTCTACGTCTTTGAAATACTTTCCGTGAATGTCTTTTTTCATTACAACTAATTAAAAGATTAAAAGATTTTGAAGATTAAAAAATTAATTTTTTAGTATTTTAATGTTTTAATTTTTTAATTTATCCAGCTGAGCTGGATAAATGCGACGTTACCCCGAATGGTCGGGGTCGGCGTCTTATTTATCTCGTGAACGCATGATGTAATGGCTTATAATCGAATATCTCTTCCTTTTTGAATCGATGAGCGATCTCTTTTTCTGCTTCTTCCACGCTGCCAGATGCATGTACAAGATTTGGCACACCTATATCAACTTCATCTGCGTAATCAAATGACATATGAGCATAATCTCATCTGATTGTCCCAGGAGCTGCGGCTTTAGGCTCTGTAGAGCCCACTAATTTACGAACGTATTCTACTGCTTCCACTCATTCAAATATAATAGCGATCACAGGCATTTTCATCATGGTATTAAGCTGGCGATTAAACGCTTTTTCACCACGCCTGGAAATCATTGTGCCGATGGTTTCATAATGGTAATAAAAAAAATCTTTGCTAGGTTGCAGCATTTTCATCGCAGCAATATGCAATCCTGTTCTTTCAAAACGAGAGATGATCTCTCCTACGATGGAACGTCCTACGCTATCTGGTTTAAGTACTACAAGTGTTCTTTGAATTTTTGCCATTTTTCACATATACAAAAAAATAAACGTTTGATGAGTATTATTGTTTTCCTGAATGTTTTCAAGACGAAGATTTTTCTGAATTTAGGTGAAAAACTACTTGAATTATGCGGGGAAATGTATATATCAGGCTAACATTCCTGAGGAACCAGGAGATTTTTCTTAACTTTAAATGGGGAATCGTCTAACGGCAGGACAACGGACTTTGACTCCGTTTATCTAGGTTCGAATCCTAGTTCCCCAAAGATTGCACTTTGGACTAAAGCCCAAAATGAAATGCTTCCCAAAAGGTTTAAAATGCGGGGTAGAGAAACGGTATCTCGTTGGGCTCATAACCCGAAGATAGGTGGTTCGACTCCATCCCCCGCAAATTAAGTTGTTAGAGATTAGAACGGCCTTATAGCCTTTAGTTGTTAGCAAAAATAAGGACTAAGGTCTAAGGACTACCAACTAAGGATTATCTATGGGACATCGTCTAACGGTAGGACAACAGACTCTGACTCTGTTTATCTAGGTTCGAATCCTAGCGTCCCAAAGAAACGATAAAACGACCAAACGCTTAAGCGCTTAAACGTTTCAACATTTTGCATGCCGGGGTGATGGAATTGGCAGACATGCTTGGCTTAGAACCAAGTGCCGTAAGGTGTGCAGGTTCAAGTCCTGTCCCCGGTAAATTACTTTAAGAAACAGAGGGTACGTTTTCGTGTGGAAAATGGGTTGACAATTGATGTTACATTATTATATACGACTTGTTATTTTTTCGCACAGTCAAGACTGCATAGTTACTACCACAACAATTCCTCATTACATTTCGGACTTATTTGGGTAGTAAACTATATAAGCCATTCCGAGGTAGCTCAGTTGGTAGAGCAAATGGCTGTTAACCATTGGGTCGTGGGTTCGAGTCCCTCCCTCGGAGAAGTAAAGTTTTAATCTCAATAATAAATCAAAGATGCCTATCATCAAATCCGCGAAGAAAGCAATGAGAAGATCAGCCGTATTGCACGAAAGAAATTCTGAATTCAAACTCAGAATGAAAATGGCGATAAAGAAATTTATCAAGAATGTTGCTAAATGAGAAGCCGTATCATTCGACGATCTCAAAAAGGTATATAAGTTCGTTGATAAATGTGCTAAGGTCTGAGTGATCAAGAAGAAGACTGCTGCGAGAAAAAAATCAAGAATCTCTCGCTTGTTCAACACCGTACAGAAAAAAGCCTAATCAAAAAAAGCTTTTTTTCTGCCGACTTAGCTCAACTGGTAGAGCAATCGCCTTGTAAGCGATAGGTTATCGGTTCAATTCCGATAGTCGGCTCCAGAAATACAATAAAGTACAAAAACATACGGGTGATTAGCTCAGTTGGCTAGAGCATCTGCCTTACAAGCAGAGGGTCATAGGTTCGAGTCCTATATCACCCACCATTACTACCTGGAGTGGTAGTTCAGCTGGTTAGAACGCCCGCCTGTCACGCGGGAGGTCGAGGGTTCGAGTCCCTTCCATTCCGCCACTTAATCGTGGTCTCATCGTCTAACGGTTAGGACAGGGGACTTTCAATCCTCCAATCGGGGTTCGATTCCCCGTGGGACCGAATTAAAAAAACTAATGATTCACTGTACATACTCATGGGTCTATAGCTCAGTTGGTCAGAGCAAGCGGCTCATAACCGCTGGGTCGCTGGTTCGAGCCCAGCTAGGCCCAATTAAAAATGCGGACGTAACTCAATTGGCTAGAGTCACAGCCTTCCAAGCTGTTGGTTGCGGGTTCGAGTCCCGTCGTCCGCTACAGAAAAAAATTTCAAGCTTGTGTTTGAGATTTTTTTTATTTGAAAAACCCCGCCGTATAGCGGGGTGGAAAATATGTGAATAGTTTTTTTATACTTGTGGAGGAACAACGGCTACTGGTGCAGGAATTGACGCTGGCGCTACTTGAGGTGTTTGTGCTGGCGTTTGTGGCGCCGCTTCTTGTGGTCATGCAGCATTTTGAACTCATGCGACGACCTTACCGCCGACATTCTGTGCTTCAGAGACAGCTCATCCTACCATTCCTTGAGCGGTAGAAGCTATGCCGCTAAGTGCTCATCCGATCTGGCCGAATATTCCTGTAGCTTGTGGAGCTGGTGTAGCTCATGCTGCTGGTTGCACTGGTGGCACTGGTGCTTGTCCTGTAATAGGATCAGCATTTCCTGAAACTTTGGCTATAAGTTTTACAATTCATTTTATGACTTTTTCCAAAAGTCCTTCCTTCAGAGCGGCTGGTACTTGTTGCACAGGAATCTGCACTTCCGCAACCGGCTGTACTGGAGGTATAGGAATTTGCACTGGTTGTACCGATGCCTGTACTTGCTGTGGAACTGTTTGCGCAGCAACAGTGGCATCTCATACAAGATTGTATGGATTTCAAGGCGTTTGTGCTGGGATCTGCGCTTGTATAGGATCCATTTTTTTGTTTTGTTTACGAGATTAAATATACTTAATACAACTCTATTGTAATCATTTTCGCCGAAAACGCAAATTTTTGAGGACCAAAATACAGAAAAACTTGTATTTTCCTCAAAAAATTATACAGTATAGGCAGTTTTTAGCCTTTTTGGCCCCAAAATCATCCCATGACGGAACTCATCTACCACGGAAATGGAGAAAGAATAGATACGCGATTGACTACACAATTCCCTTACTCTAGGAATTTTTTTCATCATATCATCGAAAGAGAAGGCATCAAAGTCGAAAGTCAAAAGTCCCCGAATTGATCGGGACAGGCTCCAGTCGAAGGTCAAAGAGGAAAGGTAATTAAAAAATCACATAAGCTGAGCGAAGGCGAGGTCGTTTTCATCGATGATGTCACAAGATATCTTTCCTCTGCCATTCTTGATGAGGCACCAAATATCGATATCCCTATCGTTTTGGAGAAAGAAGATTATCTCGTCATCAATAAACTGAAATGAGTTTTGGCGCATCCAAACAGTGTTTGGGATGTAGGGCAGCCATCAGTGGTCTGATTTTTATATCACAGATACAAAGATCTTCCGAGTATTTGAAATTTTATCAGAGCAGGACTTCTTCATAGACTCGAT
>PFWQ01000040.1 GCA_002791215.1 candidate division SR1 bacterium CG_4_9_14_3_um_filter_40_9 | reverse complement strand
GAAACTTGTGGCATCGGAGTTGTAGAAATCGGCGATCATCATAAAGTGAAATAGAAGTTATATGGATTGGCAGCCATTGCTGCTCCGTTAGTAAGTTCACATCGGAAACGTGGTGAAGAATTTTCTAAAATAGTTGATCAATCTGGGATAATATTTCCTCCTGTTGTATATGCATGCATTGTACATGCAGGTGCTACTGGAACGCCCACGACAACTGTCGTAGGAGGACAGATTGCTGTAGCGCCATTTGCTCCGTTTGCCGTACAGATAATTGTATTGGCTCCTCCTGATAATGGTCCGAGCATCCCAACGTGGAATGTTGCTCAAGTTTGAATCAACGGTGACCGTCAGTAAACTACACCATTGCTATTTGTGACGCTTACGGAATAAGATGTCGCATTGTCTCATCGACAAGTGATATCATATTGTGTAGTGGTATTCCCTGTCGTAGGAGAAACTATAAGACCTGAACATGTTGGAGGTCACACACTTTCATTTTGACAAGTGCTACTACATCCATCACCACTAACTGTATTCCCATCATCGCATTGTTCTGCTGGTATAATAGATGTAGCGTGCCATGTTTTAAATCATTCCGGCGTATCTATTCCTCAACCAGCAACATCCATTACACCATCACCGCATCTTCCTAGATAATATGTCACACAAGCTTTTTTCCAGTTTGGGTTTGGAGAAAAATTTGCTGACGCTTGCATATCATATTTCACTCACAAGAAGTTCGTATAATAATATGTTATCATGGGATTCGTACTACGTAACAATCTATAGTGCGTAAGTGTGACGAGTTGTCATGCCGGCTGGGTTCTAGGCGTAGAATATCATGCAGGTATTGTAAAAATTCAGTCTGATGCTTGTGTTACAATTATTTTGTTGCTAGGCGTATTGGGTGTCCCATTTTTTGGCTGCACGCTGGAAGAAAACGGTATTTTGAGGGCGCTGCTAAATATGTCTCCATATTTTCGGGCAATACTATCATTGAAAATTCAATAATTATCTGTTTTTAATGGCTCAGAATATAGAAGAAAATATACAGGACTTCATTCATAAAAAACATAGGATCCATACGGATCACATCAATCTGCAATATTTGATATAGCTCCAGTTGTCACTATTACTCTATTGTCTCCATAATTTGGAGAAGTCTGAGCGAAAGAAAAATTCGCAATCAGAGATAATCAGATTATCATAGAGAAGAGAATAGTAGTACAAATCTTTTTCATTGGTATAGGGTGTTGAAATATAAAAGATTATTGTCCGAGTTCTTCTGGTAATTGTTCTGGTTCTGTGTTAAGTTCACAATATGTAGAACCACAGGCAGCATATTGATATCCGTCATGATTTCAGCTTGATGTTATGTCGTCCCGAGGTCAATCATCGCATTGCTCTATCATCTCAATTCATCCGCTAAAATATGTTGGTCAGTGTCATGTGTCAGTCAAACCATCATTTATTATGCTGTCGCCACAATATGCCGCTCATCCGCCTACGCCACTACATGTCGCATTACATCCATCTCCATCTACAGTATTTCCATCGTCACATACTTCTCAGGTGAAATCCGTGCTCCGCCAATGTACTATCATACCATTCACTAAGATTCCAGACAAGCCATCAGTGAGTGCATCACCTGTCTTATTCGCATTATCAATTATCCCATCACTGCATTTGGCGATATAAAAGTTTTGACATTTGATTGTTTCTTTCATTCCATACCATGCAGATGGAGTCGCTGTAAATGATTGCGAAACTGTTGATCCCAGTGGTAAATATGTCATCGTATATGGATTTCCTCATCGTGATGCTATTTGTTTCCTGAAAAAATCATGTATGATCTGCGCTGCCATAGTAGTTCTTGTAGTATTGGGATTGGGCTTGATAGCATACGTATTATCATCTTGTGAATATACATATACTGTTGCTACTCCTCAAAAAGTAAAATGATTGGTTCCTGGCCTACCGTTTGATTTATATTTAAATGCAGGTAGTTTCCCTCATAAAGTATTTTGTCATACGACATTTCAGAGCAATCCATTTGGATTATATATTTTTACATTAATATCTGGAAAATATTCCCACGATGATGCTAAATCATTTGGCGTCTGCCGATAATAACTTGTGAAGCCTTGTCATTCATACACAGCATAATCATAATTTGTAGAACAATCAGACGATGGGCTTGTTACAGTACTTTGAGGTACTTCACCTCATACAGGCACATTTGCAAACAAGGCAATAGGAAAAAACGACATAGCGAGTATCCCTATTGTTATTGCCACTTTTGGATTTTGTTTGCTGGCTGTTTTGTTTTTCATTACTGTGTAATCATGTATTAAAACAAAGTATTTTTCATTCTTTTTTTAATCAAGATCGGCACCACTTTGGTCATCTACCGGCTTCTCTCACAGTCCTGCGCCACTCTCATCATCAGATTTTTTTTCTGTCTTGACTAGCGATAAATCGACTCATACCTCTTCTGCGTATGATCATGCCTTCATGGAGCTAGAAAGATTCCTTCCTGCGATTGTAGTAGAGGCGACTTTATTTTCTATCGCCACACCTTGTGCATCATATTTTTTGTAAATGTTTTCATCTTTTGTCTCTTCCACGGTGAGCTCAAGTATTTTCAATCCAATCGATTCATTCACACATTCTGCCATCAGATAGAAGACAGCTTCTTTCTTTATTGTAATTGTTTTCTTCCTATTGTCAATATTATGTGTTATTGTTCAATTTTCACTTTCCAGTAGCTCAAACATCTCCTTTTTGGTGAACCATTTTGCGTCTTCGGCAGGCAGCATATTTCTTATGTTCTCCAAAAGAATTTCTGTTTCGGGTCATTCTGCTTTCATATTCTTTCATTCTGCTTTCATATTGTTGATAAGCCACTTCTGGGCGTCTAATTGATTGTCTACTTTTTTCTGTGATTCTTTGATGATATTTACATCTCCCAATGACATCATCATATATCCTGTCTGATTGTTGGCCCTATAAAATGCTGTATATCCTAATATTATGTTGCTCCTTTCTGTGTGTTTATCGGCATACGTGTCAATAAGCTTTGACCATTCCAATCTTTGTCCTCCTAATATCTTAGAATTATCAGAGCTATTTCATCTGAATTCTTTTTTGAGATCGGCAGGGAATGCTTCACCTGATGGTCATTTGAGACCAGCAGACATATTTGATCTCTGCGCCACAATTGCACCGATTGTTTTTGGTTGATATACATCTTCGTAAGCAAGGATAGCGACGAATCTCTTAACTATATATGCAATCGTTTTTTGATCTTTTACGCTGTTGAGTAAGGTAATCACTTCTTGACAAGCACTTGTCTCCTTCTTGAGTAGAAGTATAAGGCAATTTTTTGCAACTTCATAATTTCCGCCAAAAGCTGCCGTTGTAAATTTTATAAAGTTTGGATCCAGGATACGATTCTGCTTATCTTTTCGTTCGAGATTTGCGACATCCTTCAAAGACAAAGAAATTTTATCTATCGCTTTCTGCGCTCTGAGCATTTCATTTTTGAAACTTATCAACACATCTCCTGCTTCAAAATTCTTTTCTACAACTTTCTCTGTTTTCTTTTCTACTTTCTCGATATCCGTCAAATCTATAAACTTGATTCATAATTTGTCTGATGGTATTGTACTGTGCCCTAGCTCATATGTTTTCCCATCGGTAGATTTTATTATTGTCAAAGTCCCTGCAGATAATTTCGTTCAAATCAATTTATTATTGTCTACTATCGTTATTCATGCGATATTCGGATCCTGGAGTGTTCAGTCTGCGGCAAATAGCTTGAGTATGACATCCTTGTCTGCATTATTTTTCATAGCAAGTTTATTTATGATATCAGATTTTATCTTTTCTTGGTCCCATGTCTTATAGGTTCCATCAAACTTATCAAATGACATTTTTTGTTTTATTTCATTTTCTTTGTATAAGTCAGGATTTAATTTGGTAGTATTTTTCATACCCTCTCCTCCCAGCGTTAAAAAGCATCTTTTGCCTTCACCATCAGACTGTGTATATGCAGTAATTTTTCCTGCGTCTCCTATAATTATCGTTCTTTCGTCTTCAGAAAATTTTATGATTTCCTCTCGCTTATACTCTTCACCTGTATCCTCTTTTACTTTTTTTTTGCGGATATCGATAATGTCTGTGATGCGATTTACCGCGGTTCCATTGTATCTGATATATAAAGATCATTCTTTAGTTTTTCCTGTCTCTAATATATCTATCGAATTACCACCATCGTCTGTCACCTCGTTTCCTTCCTTATCTTTTAACTTGCCAGGAATATTAAATCTGGATTTGATGTATGCGGCATATGCTTCGATACTTGGCGGCTCTGGCGTAAATATATCAAACTTTTCATTAATTGCTCCTTCATTGATCAATGCCTCATCTAGTTGTTTTTGTCCTTTGACGTTGATATAATTATTTCTCCAATGCGTAAGTTTCAATGAAAATTTGGGATACAACATAGGATATACTCCTGCTATAAGAATAGCACCCACGCCAATTCCAACTTTGGATACATGCATCGTACCAGCCATATTTTCATATCTCACTTCTCTCCATTCATTAGTAATGCCTTCCTGGAGAACATTCAGAATCATTTTTGTGGCCTTGACTTTGTCCGCAGCACCGACCTTGATAGCATCAAACACACCATTGATCTCAAAATAGTTAGCTATCTGTGGAATGGCATCCTTGATAAACTTCTCATTGTTCTTCAAAAATGTCGCCATTTGATTGTCTTTTTTTGGAGCTGTGGCCAAATTTAATGATTCGTATAAATTATTATATCTTTCTTCGAGAAATTTTGTTAAATTATCCTTGCTGGAGATATCATTTTTTGTCGCTTTCTTCAATCATTTGGATGTATCATTGTCTATGTCGAATAGCAATGATGTGACATCATTGTATTGTTTATACATCTGTTCAATGGCAGCTTTAGGAGAAATTTTGTAGGCGGCTCCTCATTCCAAGATGGAAATTGTCGGTACAGCTCAGACGAATACTTCTGCTACTCCTCACTCTAAACCAAGATATTGTGCTTTATTTATGTCGCCATCCAAACTACTCGTCACCACACCAGCATAATTAAATTGATGTGCATATTCTCATCACACGTTTACTTTTACAATTCATGTGCCTATGAGATTGGAAATATTTATATTCCGTGCTCGTAAATCTTTTAGATTTTCTGACGTGCCAGATTGACCA
>PFWQ01000068.1 GCA_002791215.1 candidate division SR1 bacterium CG_4_9_14_3_um_filter_40_9 | reverse complement strand
TATCTTCGATATCTTTCTCCTTTGATTTCAATTCCTTGCTGCTATCTTTTAATTTTTTCAATGCCCCAATCTTTGCCTCAAGCGCATTTTTCTCTTTCTGCAAAAGTTCCTTTTGCTTATCCAATTGCTCAAAAGTTTTTTTATTGATGACTTTGATGAATGGACAATTGGTCTTGATCTTGCTGCAATCAAAAGCCGCTTGTTGGTCAAAATCCTTATCCAGAAGCTTGATTTTGACATTTATCGCCTTGAGCCGTTCTTCATACTCCTTGAGTGTATCGTTCTGATGCTTTACTTGAAGTTGGATATTTTTTACTTCTTCATTCAAGATTTTCCCTGTATTTTTGAGATATTGGACAAAAAGATACGCATTGGCTATTACATCAGGATTCATTTTAAAATCATCGAAAATGTTTTTATGCTCAACATAAAATTTCTTGATTAATTCATGTTTCACTTCTTTTTGTAAGCTATCTTGCTGCTTCAAAAGCGACTTTTTCTCATCTTTCAATTTTACAATTTTCGTGGGGTCTATCGTAGAAATTCTAGATTCTAAATTTTGAATTTTAGATGTTAAATCTTTGACCTCTTTTTGATACCCTTCGACCTTATGACTTTCGACCTTATGACTTTCGACCAATGTAAGCAGTTGATGATTTATTTTTTGATAGTCAGATTTATTTTTTTCAACTTTCTTATCGATATCTTCATGCATCTTCACCGGGAAATCGTCCGCAGAAAATTCTGCGATATTGAGCTTCTCATATATGTTTTCCAGCTCATCAAAAAATTCTTTGTAGTCAGTATCATTCAGTTTTTTATAATTTCACATATAGTCAGCGAGGAGTCTCTTTAGTTTCTCATCGTACTTTGACGTGTCAGCCGTCGCTTTCAATTTGTACCAGATTTCTTTTTTTCTTTCCGCGATTTTATCTTTGGCTTCGTCGACTCCGATGAGGTTAAATACATTTTTCAATACCGTGAGTCTGTCCGCCGGTTGGAGTTCAAAAATATTGTCCGAATCCTGCATGAGGAAGACGGTATTGAGGAAGACTTCCCTTGGCGGGAGTAAAGTATTCAAAGTTTGCTGTAAGTCAGTCTCATTCTTAAATGTCACCTCTTCGATATGGATGTCGAGATTTTTTCACAGTTCGGTTTGAATATCGATGTCAGTCAAAAGTCATCAGGTATGTAAGGTCATCAGGTCTTCCAATGACTTTATAGACTTTGGACCTTCGACTTTATGGACTGTGTAAAGTGTTGTTGAACAGCTTTCTTTGGTCTTGGTCTTGGTAAGATTCCTCACAATCAGATAATGCTGGTCGTCGATTTCAAAGAGCAGTTTGATAAATCAGCTCTTGGACTGAGTATTCAGCATATTCCTTCCGCTGTATTTATAGAGTCCATAGATCGGCCCATCGAAGAAAAGAAAACTTTTTCCTGCGCCGATAGGCGCTTTAATGAGATATTTCCCCTGATCGAAAAAAATCGTCAAATTTTGGTCTTTGAACGGTCCAATATTGTTGTAGCTGATGGCCAGGAGATTAATCATAATTGATATGTAGTGTAATGGGCGATTTTTTCAAGAACAAATACCCCCAACCCCTGTGAGGGGGCTTCAAACCTCCCGACCTCAAAAAATTAAAAAAACAAATTCTCCACTCTGGTTAACAAACCCTTACTCCATCCCACATTGGGATGGGGCCTCTTCTCCTTATCAGGAGACATTTTTTATTTGTCCGCCCTGATAAGGGCGGGGACCACGAAGTGGTGGTGGGTTTGTTCCCTCCCCTTGGAGGGGAGGTTAGGTGGGGTAACAAAAAAAACGAAGGCAGATTACCTTCGTTTATAGATTGGCGTTAATAGCCTGATTTTGAGATTTTGCCCTTGAAGATTAGGACCATCAACGTTATAGGTCCTCCGAGAAGTCCCCAAACAAACCAGCCACCAGCACTGCGTCTATACGCATGTGCAAGGCCAGTAATAATAAGTGCCAGAGTAATCCAGTAGATTACATCCCTGGGGGTCAAAAGATTTAGAATACTCATATCTTGATGTTTTAGTTTCGATTTATGATCGTACCATATAGATTATCCGTAGAAAGTCAAGGCAAACCGCAAGCCATAAGACCAGATTCTTATGTTTTTTGCCCTTTGCGGGTATAATAGAGGTGTTTAGAATTATCTAAGCCGTATGGATTACACAACCGTCGAATACCTCGAAGAGATTACCAAAAAGAAAAGATTGAAGCACAGGCTTATCCATTTTTTCCATGAAATAAAAATCATCGTTTTCCTCTTCATCATCGTGAGTCTGGGGATCACGGTGTTTACCAACGCAGACCTTTTCATCAGCAACGTAAAAATTTCCGTCTTGCCTGAGGCTAAAGCAGAAAAACCGTTGACGGAACATACTATCTATCAAGATAATTCCATCGCATCGGTCATCGATTCTACCGATCAGAAAAATGACGAAATAAACGCTATGATAGCTCAATATAAACAAAGTTGAATCCAACCAATTTCTCTAGCAGAACCGACTGAGCAGGTCTTGGAAAATAAACTTCAAAATTACGATTTCAAATTTAATACTTTGCCTCCGACCAATAGACTTATCGTCCCTTCATTAGGCGTCAACGACCCGATTGTCACGAGCAAATATGTGACGGAAAGAGATTTCACCAATGGAAATTTTTACAAAGAACTTCAAAACTGACCGGTCAAATATCCTACGACTCCTGATCCGGGGCAGGGCGGCAACACGCTGATCTTCTGACATACGAGCGAAGAACGATGGAAAGATAATCCGTTCAGCATGGCATTTGCACATATCGCGGAGATGAAACAGTGAGATATGATTCAAGTCGTACGGAATGGGACATTGTACGAATACAAAGTCGTCGATATTCAAGTCAAATATCCTCAACATGTAAATGAAACGTATATGCTCTATGAATGACTTGATAAATCTTATCTGACCTTGATGGGATGTTATCCTATCGGAACTGATAAGCAGAGAATTCTCGTAATCGCTGAGCTAGTCGACAAATAATCAGAACTTACAAACTTTACAATTTTACAAATTCCCATGCTCAACGTTCGCCAATTTGTCTACGACAATATCACTCCCTACGATGGAGACGCATCTTTTCTTTGTAGACCCACAGAAAAAACAATAACACTTCGAAATGAAGTGAAAGAACTTTTCAAAAAAGAATTCGCCAATGGAGGAGTACTTGCTATAGACACCAAAACTGTCTCCACAATCACAAGCCACAAAGCTGGCTACATTGACAAAAGCTGAGAAATGATCGTGGGATTTCAGACTGATGAACCGCTTAAGAGAGCAGTAAAGCCATTTGGTGGCCGAAGAGTGGTAGAAAAAGCTTGCCAAGAAAACAAAACCACCCTTGATCCAGAAATCAAAGAAATTTTCCAGAAATACAGAAAGTCTCACAACGATGGAATTTTCGATGCCTATACGGATAAAATGAAACTCTATAGAAGCGTAGGCATCCTAACTGGTTTGCCAGACAATTACGCCAGAGGAAGAATCATTGGTGATTATAGAAGAGTAGCACTGTATGGAATCGATACCCTTATCAAAGAAAAAGAAGCTGACAAACAAACATTGGTCGGTCCGATGACAGAGGACGTGATCAGACTCAGAGAAGAAGTGAGTGAACAAATCAGAGCCTTGCAAGATATCAAAACCATGGCAGCAGCTTACGGCATAGATATTTCTAAACCTGCAAGCACAGCTCAAGAGGCCGTACAGCGAGTCTACTTTGGTTATTTAGCAGCGGTCAAAGAGCAAGACGGAGCAGCAATGAGTCTAGGGAATGTCTCCAGCTTTCTGGATATTTATATAGAAAAAGATTTGAAAACGGAAAAAATAACAGAAGCCGAGGCGCAAGAGCTTATCGACCATTTGGTCATGAAACTCAGAATGGTAAGACAACTCAGAATGGGAGAATACAATACACTTTTCGCAGGAGATCCAACCTGGGTCACTGAGTCATTGGGATGATGTTTCAAAGATGGAAAACATAAAGTTACCAAAACATCATACAGATTTTTACAAACACTCTACAATCTCGGGTCATCTCCAGAACCAAATATCACTGTTCTTCGAAGCGACAGACTTCCGCATCATTTCAAAGAATTTTGCGCAAAAGTTTCGATCGATAGCTCAACCATTCAATACGAAAATGATGATCTGATGAGAGAAGTAGGAGAGTGTGATGATTATGGAATTGCATGTTGTGTTTCACAACTAGAGATTGGAAAGCGAATGCAATTTTTCTGAGCAAGATCAAATCTTGCCAAAGCATTATTATATTCCATCAACGAAGGAAAAGATGAACTTGAACAAGTGCAAGTCTTTGATGATATTCCAAAACTCAAAAACGATATCAATCTCGACTACGAAGAAGTGAAAAAAAATTATTTTCATACGCTCGATGTGCTTGCGAGAGAATATGTTGATACGATGAATATCATACACTACATGCACGACAAATATTATTACGAAAAATCTGAACTCGCACTCATGGACACACACGTAACGAGATTGATGGCATTTGGAGCTGCAGGACTTTCCGTAGTTGCTGATTCACTTTCGGCGATCAAATACGCAAAAGTAAAAGCCATCAGAAATGAAAAAGGAATAGCTATCGATTTTGAAACGACAGGTGATTATCCAAAATTTTGAAATGACGATGATAGAGTAGATAGTATTGCCCAAGAAGTAATAGAGCATTTTATACAACAGCTGAGAACACACCATATTTATCGCGATGCGACACCAACACTTTCATTACTTACCATCACTTCCAATGTTGTCTACGGACACAAAACTGGAATCACACCAGATGGTCGTAAGGTAGGTGAGGCCTTGGCTCCCGGAGCAAGCCCTATGCATGGAAGAGATGTGATGTGAGCTATCGCCTCACTCAATTCAGTAGCAAAATTAGACTATCACAACGCAAGAGATGGAATCTCAAATACCTTCTCCGTAGTACCTCCTGCACTTGGAAGTACGCCAGAGGAAAAAATTCAGAATCTGATTACTTTGTTGCACGGTTACTTTTCTCAGGGTGCTCAACATTTGAATGTGAACGTTCTCAACAAAGAAACCCTCCTCAAAGCCATGGAACATCCAGAAGAATATCCACAACTCACCATCAGAGTTTCCGGCTACGCCGTTAACTTTGTGAAGCTTACCAGAGAACAACAACTTGAAGTCATTTCCAGAACCTTCCACGAAAAAATGTAATTCAAATAATTATCTTCTTTTACGCTATTTACGTTTTTTACTTCTTTTACGCAATCC
>PFWQ01000062.1:6310-7004 GCA_002791215.1 candidate division SR1 bacterium CG_4_9_14_3_um_filter_40_9 | reverse complement strand
TCCATTGAGGATATTGTATTCCCTGAATATAAAGGGCATGACAAAGTCACTGAAATACTGGTAGAAATAATCGTCAATGAAGTTGACACCATTGATGGCAATTTGATAATCCACGATCTGGTCTTTCAGTTCAAAATCGGTGATGAGGTTCAGATTGCCGCTATTGGTGATATCCGAATAGGTGCCGGTGTTGTACTCTATTCTGGAGATATTTGACAGGAGTCTCATAATCACATGCGCCGAGTCGATCGGCAAAGTCTTTTCTTTAACCAGTAAAATCAAAGGTTTGGTGCGTGCGAGCCAGAGACTGTCAGCTTGAAGGGCATTTTCTAGTTCAGAGTTGTTATACGCCACATCCTGCTGAAAGCCGGAGATATATTTTTGTTCGAGACGTCGTTCCTGATGCTCAACCTGCCAATTATTCAGGACGAAACCGGCAGTGACGCCCAAAAATACCGCGACCAGTTCCAGACTCAATTTTTCCCAATTGTAGTTTTTCAACTTCATTTTCATGGCAGGTCCTCAATGGCTATGTATGGTGTTCACCAGCCTGCCATTCATGGCAAGGTGTGGTTAGGGTCAAATTGTGAGTCAAAATCTGTGGAGTGTTAATCCGGAAAGGGATTAGCTGCCACCGGAAATTAATTATTCAGTGGGTAGGGGCAGATTGTTCAGCCTTAGAAATGTAAGTTTG
>PFWQ01000062.1:0-6219 GCA_002791215.1 candidate division SR1 bacterium CG_4_9_14_3_um_filter_40_9 | reverse complement strand
TGCTAGTATTCATATGATTTTCTATGAGTTTCTGCGCAAACTTCACATCATCTTCTTCTAGTCCATTCGCTTTTAGTCATTTCTCTATCTTGTCTCCTGCTGCTGTAGCATGAAGTGCCATAGTCTGAAAAAGCCTACCTTTTGCGATGGTTTGGATTGTTTGTATCCTATTTTCTTTGGTACTAAACACTTCTTGCTTCCCTAGATCGTGATAAAAAATCACCAACTTCAAAAATTCCTTTTCTTTTTCCGGCAGATTTATTTTCTCTAGGATTTTTAATGCCAACGCTATATGTGACCGTAAATCCCTTCCCTCGATATGGATTATCGCATTTAGATTCTTTTTTTGCATTTTTTCCTTCAATCTCTCAGGATTGTAGAGATTGTCGTAAATATCATCGTATCCTCTCGGTCGTTGCGGAGTTTCTTTGTATAAAAAATAGGTGTCGATATTTTCTTTGATAGGAGAAATTCAGAACTTTTGGAGCTCAGCCTTTGCCATTGCTATAGCCATATCGGAACGTTTTCTTATTTTTGGTTCTCTTTCTCCCCCCATGGTCATGGGTAATGATAAAATTATTTTTTTGCTTTTGGTGTCGCCCCATTGAATCTATTTTGTAGACGATTTAAATCCTCTTTACTGACTCATTTCTCTGCAAGTTCCAAAGCTTTGTTTAAAAATACCTCGAAAAAACTGTTCGGCATATCATTGTAGTATCGGATAGCTTCTTCTAATGACTTTGTGACTGGGCAACCTACTGCTTTTGCAGCTTTCATGAAATTATCCACGATATTTTGTGTAGGAATGTGCGCTTTATTTGCCTGCTTTTCGATTGTCTCTATTATTGCGGCTTTTTCGTTCTTCTTGTCTTCTCGCTTTAATTTTTTCAATGCTTTCAGCAATGGCGATTTCAATTTGATGAGCCCGAAATTAATTCTCTTTTCTTTTTCGTCTTTCAGAGATTTTACTACCACATCGATTTCTTGTCCTATTGATAATTTTTTGAGTGCTTCGTCTCCTCATATTTTGCCGATATGCAATAATCCTCATCGTCATTTTTTGCCGTCAGCATTACGTTCTACTTTGACAAATGCTCCGTGGCCTTCTTTTATATTTTCTATAAGTCATGATAATCTCATCCCTGTTTTTATCTCCAAGTCCTTAGGTAATTTGCTTATCTTTTCCTGTAGTCCATTGTTTGCTGGGGCATTCATTTTTTTGATTTCAAGTTTTTTGACTGGTTGTGCTATCTCCAATCCGATTCTTTTTTCTCCTGGTTTTTTCGCGTCATCTATGATGGATTTTATTCTAACATTGACTTTGTCTCCTGGCTTTACCTTTGTAAGATCGATTCCTGTGCTTATATGTATCAATCAGCTTCTTCATGTATCTCCGATATCTACGAAAGCTCATAGCTTATCGTTTATATTCGTGATTTTCCCTTCTACGATTTCATCTACTTTCAAACTCTTCTCCGCTTCTTCGTTCACTATTTTGAGCGATATTCACCTTTCTGAAACTCTTGTAACTCTCACTTTCACTGTCTCTCCTTTTTTCAACTCATCGATATTTTTGATATTTGAAATATGGAGCAATCACCGAACTGGCTTGTTGCCTTCCTTTGTGAGTTTTATCTTTACGCCATAAGCTGTGTTGTCTTCTTTTTTCATTGCTTTTTTGTCTATGATTCCATCAAACTTTTCGCCTTCTTTGACAATAAGTTTTGGAAAATTGTTTACTCTGAATTGTTCTCTGATCTGGTCTTTGACTTCTTCGTCTCCTGTAAATTCTGCTAATAACGTTTCCAGATTTTTTGCCGTGAGCTTGAAATGTCCGGTATTCCCGTTTTCAGTTGTTAACCCCCCAAAGTGCAGAGGTAGATTTTCATAAGCTCTTATATAGATTTCATTATTTTTTTTGTGTAATTTAACAAATCATACTTCGCGTGCTGGTGCAGCCTCTTCTAGAAGCGGTATCTTGTTTTCGAGATCAAATATAAACGTTTGAGGCATATATTTACCATCTGATGTTCATGGATAGGTAAGTGAAGCTACTTCTTCGAGCCTATCTATTTCTTTGATAGCTTTCGTTATCTCTTTTGCTTTACTTTTGATTATTGCCTTGAATGACGTATGTCAGATTTTTTTCTCTCTGTTTTCATTTGTTTTCTTTGTGAGCAGGAGAATTCTTTCTGCTTCTTCGTCTGTGAATGATTCAAATCCGGTTTTTGGTGGGTTCGTTTTTTGGCTTAGATAGCCCCATATAGCTCATAACCTTAATTTTTTGTAGTTTCCGAACAAGGTGCCATAGATGTATAGGGTATCCATTCATAAGATTTTCTGTTTATAGCGGTAAGCGAAATCCACAAAATAGACGAACCTTTCCAGCGTATCTTTTTCTTCGTCTGGCAATTTGTTTATGAGTCAGGTGATTTTGCATATTTCATACAGCATGCGTGTGGATGATGTAGGTCATTCGCTGTTCTGTAAGTTACTATTCATATCTATGATCATCTTTTCGTAAGGGTCTCTCCCTTCTTCTTTATTTTTTGCTTTTTTTATAATTGTTTTCCTATCCTTGATGAGTTTGATTCACTCATTCTGTCCTATTCATTCCTGATTTATTGTTATACCTTCTGTAGCTTTTGTCGTTCCTTCCAAGAAATTTACATTCAGTTTGTCTATAACGTTATATTTCGCCAATAATTCTAGGATTTTATATACTCCTTTACCATCTATCGTTGCATTATTGATTTCTACATCCTTTCTTTCCTTTGTATTCTCAAATTTTGCCTTTCCTGTGTTGGTTTTGAAATTTACTATGGATATCCTTTTTCTCAGCTCCTCAATGATATCTAGTCCCTTTATCTTGTGAAGTCTTTCCCATTGTGAAAAAACTTTCTGATATCCTTTGTTTTCCGGTTTATCATTTATGATGTCGATTTCTTTCTTGAGCAGATGATAGATCATTTGAGCTGTTTCCGGTTTCCATCTTTCCGTGTCATCATATGCACTCAATGTGCTCTTCAGTGCTTTTAAATAGTCTCCTTGCTTTCATTTCCTTTCATTTTCTTTTTCTCATATAATGTCTGCTAGTCACATGTTTTTCCATACGTTCTTGTCTCAGGTCATATTTATCTTTGAAATAGTAAAAGATTTTAGTACAACATAATTATATTCGTAATTGAAAAAAAAGCAAATTTTGAGATAGAAAATGTCAGATGATATGTTCCGATGATTCCAAAAGATTAAGAGTTTATTTCATGATTATCATTTATGATTAGAACTTTAGCTATAGAAACGAGTTGTGACGATACTTCTGTGGGGATTGTATCCTTTGACGGCAAGATTTTCCAAGTGGAAAAATTATTGGCATATTCCCAGATCCAAAATCACCAGCAATATGGTGGAGTAGTGCCTGAAATCGCTTCCAGGTTACATTCGGAAAAAATCATCGAAATCCTTGAAAATATAGGTCGAGATACCATCAAAACTGTCGATTTCGTCAGCGTGACTATTCATCCTGGTTTGCCGGGGGCCTTGGTAGTGGGGAAAGCTACTGCCAATTTACTTGCTGATTTCTTCAATAAGCCCGTTGTTCAGGTGAATCATATCTATGGGCATCTGTTCTCATTGTTGCTTGAAAGAAGTCCTGATGATATTCAGTTTCCATTGGCGGTTTTGACTGCGAGTGGGGGACATAATGACCTGTACATAGTTACTTCCCTAAATCCCTCCTCTGAGGAGGGACTTCAAACCTCCCACCCCCTTGGGGTTCCCCCTCCTTATCAGGAGGGACATCATGCATTGTGAAATTTTCACATTACAAAAATAGGACAGACGCTGGATGATGCAGCGGGAGAATGTTTCGATAAGGTTGCGAGAATGCTCGGTGGTCCTTACCCTGGTGGGCAACGAATCGCTGAACGCGCTTTGTCTAGTCCAAAGTCCATAAAGTCGAAAGTCGAAAGTCCAATGACCTTATGGCCTTCAGACCTTTGACCTTATGACATTAATTTTAAGAGGATATTTCTCAGTAAGGAGGGATTTGATTTTAGTTTTTCGTGAATGAAGTCACAGGTTTCCGGACTTTTGAAAAAATTCGAACAAGAAAAAGTCGTTCTGGATGAAAAATTGATCTGTGAGATTGCCTATGAATTTCAGGAAGCCGTAGTAGAAGTGTTGGCGAAGAAGTTAATCAGAGCATGAATCAAATATAATGCGAAGACTCTGGGCATTGCCGGCGGCGTTTCCTGCAATGAAAGACTTCGAGAATATCTCAATGAGCAATTGATAAAAGCTCACTTTGTTCGCGATAAAAGCTTCGCGATAAAATGATGAATGGTTGATGAGCAACTGGTAGTAATCAGGCCTGTGAAAAAGGTCTATTCGACCGACAATGCTGCTATGATTTGATTGGTGTGAATTCTTCAGAAACTTACATAATTTTTTCTATTCTGTTGTGATTACTTCGTCCATGAGTATGTCCCGTGGTTCTTGCGGTATGTTTTTTACGATCTGTCCCGGGAAACAGATTCAGACCACGGTGCTGCGACCGTGGCTAGTTTTTTTTGCATGTGCGAGAAATCTGTCGTATCGTCAAGCACCTCTTCCAAGTCTTTTCCCATCTTGGGTGAATGCGCGTCAGGGGACGATGATGATGTCTATTGTCTGTAGCTCTATTTCTTTCATGTCGGGGGTGAAGATCTTTTTGCCTGTTTTCTCTAGGTGTGATATCAATGGAGCAGTGTCTATTTCGTCTTGCATAGAAATATAAATATGTCGTGTTTGGAGATGTCCGAATTTCTCTATGATTTTCTGCGTGATACGAAAAGAATATTCCTGTTTCTTCTGCGGAGGGATATCCTTTATCTTCTCTTTTATCTGTTGCCTGATTTGCTGTTTCATTGAGTTGAGGATCTGAAAATGAGATGCATGCAATGCGTCTTTACTTGATTTCCTTTACAGTGATGTCGAAAATCAAATCCTTGCCTGCTAATTCATGATTTGCATCAAATATGATCTGTGTAGCCGTTATTTCATACACTTTAAATACTTGTCCGTAATCTGTTTGTACCATCGTTCCGACGGTGTATTTGTCAGCCTCAGGAACTTTCGCTTTGTTGATAGCGACCAACTTGTCTTTAGACCATTCTCCGTAGGCATCTTTTGCCGGGATGGTGATGGTTTTGGTCTGTCATAATTTCATGCCTTCTACGCCCTGGTCAAATCATGCAATCATCTGTCCAGCTCCGACCTGGAATGCCAATCAACCGGTATAATCTCTTCCTGCTTGGTATTTCCCACAGGCCTGGGCCACGCTTTCCACGCTCGTATCAAACACTTCCTGGTCGCTCAATCTGCCTACGTAGTCGACGACTATATTATTGCCTTTGGTGATTTCTTTTTCTCCGCGTCATTTCATATCCGCAGTATCCAAATATGTCTGGATTGCTGTTTTACAATCTAGATTTCATGTTGTCGGAGTAGCATCTTTTGCGCCAGATTTACAACCGGCGATCGCAACACATGTCATAAGCAATATTGGTAAAAGGATAAATTTTCTCATAATAGTCATTTAACTGATAAAAAAATTGTTTGTAATAATGTATATAAATGTTGTTGTTTTTCAATTGCATTCATGTTGTAATTCAATGGTTATTTATGGTTGAAAATAAGGAATACAAAACTATAACCCTTTGTACTTTTAACTTTGTACTTTCTACTACGTTATGCCGATATTGATTATAGGGTGACTACTTGTAGTTTTTGGAATATTAGCCGTTTATAGTGTAAGCATACACGAATCTTTTACGCTAACTTTGTCGCTCATTGCTAAATGACTCTGGAGCGGAGAACCTTCCAATTATTTCTACTTTTTTAGGCAACTGAGAAATGTATTCATGGCCTTTATTGCTGCAGGAGTGCTTTATTATATTCCTATTTCTTTTTTCCAAAAAAGCAAAAATATTATTGTGATATTTGCTATTTTTATGATTTTGCAATTGGCTGTTTTTGTCCCTGGAATCGGTGTGACACTCAATGGTGCGAGAGGATGGATTAATATACCCATTATCTGAAGTATGCAACCTGCAGAATTCTTTAAGCTTTGATACGTTCTTTTTCTCGCCTGATGGCTTATCAGAAAACGCAACAAAATAAATCAGAAAGAATTCTACGTTTCGTTCATCATTCTCAATGCTATTTTCTTTCTCGTAT
>PFWQ01000076.1:1044-5350 GCA_002791215.1 candidate division SR1 bacterium CG_4_9_14_3_um_filter_40_9 | reverse complement strand
ATCGTTACCGAAACTCAGCTATTCGGAGTAACGCCACCACATTATCTCACGACATGGAACAATGGTACTAATCTTGTAGTTGAATATACAGACATCTATCTACCAGCAGGAGCATCATGATATATGATTGTCAAAGGAATCGCGAAATGATATGAACGAGCAAACGAGACATACAACCATGCATATGCGGAAGCATCAAATGCTGGCATCAAAGATGCACATTTGTATTTTGAATACGCGATTCCAAATGCAAACGTAACTATAAACAAAACACTCAGTGCATTCTGACCGTTCTATCCGGGTTCGACAATCGGATTCGCGATCAACATCCAAAACAACGGAGACTCTGTAAACAATCTTCAGATCCAAGATATCCGGCCAAATAGCCAATGTATCATCCCAGGCAACAATTACACTTCCAATATTCCACCCGCACAATTACAGAACAACGGAAATTATTCTTGGACATTACTTGGTGCATTCAATCAAGGCCAGACAATCACCATCAATATGACAGGACAGATTCAGAACGATCCGATATGCGCTGCAGTAGGAAGCTATACCAACCTAGGAAATTATTCATACGTTCTTGGGGGTATCGCACACACATGATCAGCTTCATTGGTATTCAACGTAGCGCCTATACCATATGCAAATATCGATTTCAGCAAAACGATTCTGCAAACAGGTTCTAATAAATGAGATACCATCTCCTACAAGATTACATACATAAACAATGGAACAACACCACTGAGCAATTTCGTGATAAGCGATTTCCGGCCAACGACATTGAATTATGTCACAGCTTCCCCATTACCGTTCAATCCTCCGATCGGGAATAGCTGTGCAAATGGATGCACGCTTCTTTGGTATCCATCTGGTGTATTGGGACAAGGTGATATAGGTGAAATCATCCTCACATGAACGATAAAATAATCTTTAATTATATTAATTCATGCAAATGAAAACTTATGTGAAAGGAATAATCTGACTTCTCATTCTCGGTACTCGGTACTCGTTACTCGGTACTGCTTCGGCGACATGTACGCTGACACTGGATAATTATCAATGTAATGAAGATGAATCCTGTTCACTTTCTACAGGATGTCTATGCTTCGGCAATGCGATCGCATACAACGATCTCTGTAATGGAGCAAGTATCAGCGTGGACAATTCATGAGTCCCAGCGGCGGCATTTTCTGGTAGTCTGATTACTTTCAAATTCACCGTGACGAGTTACACATGAGATAAATATTTCATCCTTCACTTACCATTAAATATAGATTACGGCATCGAATATCTCAACTCTTCAATCACGCCAGACAACGCTTCAAATCTATCGATGAATATAGAGAACGATCCGATATTCACTGTGCATGCCGGAGAGACAAAAACATTTATCATCACAGGAAATGTAGTCGCTCAATATCGGGCTATCCTCCCCATGCTAGCTACAGGGAATGTATACAAAGATCCGCTGTATCAGCAATTATCAGTTCAGGCGTTATCATCTTTGATGAGTCCTGCACCGTATATAACCATCACCAAAGCAATAAGCGGCGCGATGCCAGGATTTTCCGGGGACACGATGGAGTATACAGTTACGCTTCAAAACATTTGATCACTATGAGAAGTCGATCTTTCTTTCTTGGAACGATTCCCATTATCATATTTATATGCACCAGTGATATCATTCGACGGAACAATCCAAAATTATAGCGCATTCATTTCACCGAATCTGTATGTATATTGATGAGCATATCTCGTGCTCAATCCAGGGCAGATCATCAACATTCTTATATCATCTTCCTTGAGAGATAATTTCCCGCCTGCATCATTCATCAATACTGCAGCATTCACTACGGGATGATCACTTATTCCTGCAGCACAGAATACGGCAATCGCTACTGGATTCATCCCAGCATATCTTGATGTATTCGCATCTACGATCACGACATGATCAGCAGCTCCAGAAATGTCAGGCGATGCATTCGCATTCACTATCAATTATGGACAGCAAGGAAATATGACGGCCACAGGCATGACGATGAAAGTAACAATCACGGGAACAAATATTTCATGAGCAATTTACAATTTGTCTGATCTTGTTGCATGAGCGACAGGAAGTTTCGTAGTCACATGAACGCTCAATGCAAATTATACAGCAGGTACTTTGGTATGTGCAAATGCATATCTTGCAAGCCCAGCTGAAACAGCAAGTACAGGAAATAATGCAGTCGCAACATGTTATACCGTTGCTCCGATTGCAGATATTATGATCACCAAACAAATCACTCCTTCGATAAATTTGGAAAATCTCGTGAGCGGTTCAAATATTTCTTACATCGTTACGGTGACAAATACATGAACAGCAATCGCTACAGGAATCACATTGACTGACACATTACCAAATCAGATTACCTATATTTCAAATAATTTCGGAACTCCTGCAATCAATGGCAATCAATTGACACGGACATTGAACAATCTTAATCCAGGCGCAAGTACAAGCATCATTCTTACAGGTAGCATCAACAATTATCCAAATGCAGGAATGGACATCATCAATACCGGTGTCGTTACGACAGCATCAAGAGAATCACTCATTTCAAATAATCAATTCGTTCTTACTACTCACCTTTCAGGAATATCTGATGTATATATCACCAAAACATCTTCTGCTATTTCATGATTCAAAGCAGGAACGACAGTGACCTACACTATCAACTATGGTAATGCTGGAGGAAAAACAGCGAGCGGTGTAGTCATCACAGATACCTTCCCATCTACGCTTTTGAGTACACCGACAACATCACGAAATATCTGATCATTAGCCCCTGGACAGACAGGAACAATTACTGTCATCTGAACGATGATCAATGATTTGCCTGCAGGACAAGTGATAGCAAATAGCGTACACATCGCTACGAACACAGTCCAACTTTCTACGGCAAATGATGATGCAGCCGTGACATGAACAGTTCCGACTATTGACGGAACATATCTGGACATGATTGCGAACAACATCACAAGACCGCAATTGGACAACCCACCATACGGAACAAATCAGAACACGATGATACAAGCAGTTTCATGAGATGTGATCAGATTCACTATCTATTATGGAGACAATGGTAACGTATTGGCAAACAATGCGACATTATCATTAGGATGACTCGGAGGTATAGCATCTATCCAGAATACAAACTTATCGCTTGGAACATTAAATACAGGAGCAGTAGCTATCATGACCGGAATCGTATGACCCAAAAATTTCATCACCTTTTCACCAGTCGCTACATTGACCTACAACACCAATCAATTCAAATCAGATACGCTGATAGTCAACGAACCACTAGCATGCGGTGACGGATTAGTAACTCAGACGGAAGAATGTGATATCAACGGTCAGATTTGAGTGCTAGATCCTGAACAACAGGAATGTGAATTGCAACAAGGATCATGTGTACTCGTGACAAAATTTATCATCAATAGCGCATGTATAAGTTTCGATTATAATAATCCAGCAACAGGATATGGAACAGGAGAATCATGCAGCAGCAGCATTCCTATGCCAATTACTCAGGCTTCATGTTCTTCATTAGCAATAGGTGCATCTTCGCAGGGCAGCGGCAATACAACCAATATTGCGCTTACGTGTAATGGAGCAAACTCATCAAGCTCAACAAGAATAGCAATCAATTGTGGTAATGGATCATACCTTTCTGGATTCGGTTCCAGCCTTGCAGGAACATGTAATTATGTTGCAGGCTTCAATGGAAATGCTTCATGTCTAGTCGGTGGAGAAACAACCGCCACAGTATGATGTAACAAGACGATAGGTGTAAGCGCGCCTGCTTGTACAGTGAGAACACTTGATGGGGATATGATTATCCTAGATGAGGATGGAGATGGAAGTATGGCAGTAGTGTGTGAAGCTAGCGATGGGACAGAATTAGCCAACGCAAGTGTTGATTGTTGAATAGATGGAGATTATGATGATGGAGTATGCAGCTATGAAAATGTAGATGATATACCGGATCTGGTTACCATATCTTGTACTGCGCCAAATAATGTGAGTTGCAGCAAAGATCTTATCATAGATGAATGATTCTTATGAATATGCGGAAACAATGACCGTGAATGATATGAAGAATGCGATGGAACAGATACGAGAGACTGATATACATGTTCAAATCGTTGTGAATTGGTAGATGCAGATTATACGGCTCCTGCGTGCTTCACGGTAAACAATGGAAATATTTCTGTACAAGAATGAGAATATCTTCCATTCCGATGGAAACTT
>PFWQ01000076.1:0-969 GCA_002791215.1 candidate division SR1 bacterium CG_4_9_14_3_um_filter_40_9 | reverse complement strand
TTCAGAATATACAATGGTGTGCACAGACAATCAGAAGATGAAGGCCATGATTATGCGACCGGATTTGTAAAAGATTGTGATCAAAATTCTCGATGAAGTAACAAACTCTTCGATTATTTCAAAGAAAATCCTGCTTTCGGATCAGTAGGCACTGCATATGGTAAATATTCTATTCTCATGAATAATTCTGCGGTACACAATACCTATGGAGAATATAAATTGGTTCTTGATCAAGTAGACTATCAATATTGTGGAGAAGATGGAGATCGACATGATGGTAATCCGGTAGGAAGAATCTGTGAAGTGAACTTCGCAGTGACCAAACCATATCTTGCTCAGAAATCAGCATTCGGAGCTATACCAAAATCAACCAATATCAATTTAGATAATTACTTTAATATTCAAGGAAAGTTGATTGTCACAGATACACAGCTTGATCAAATCATGACAGTCGATGCGAACGATTACAAAGCCAGTACAAAAATTGATACCATGACTGACGCATTTGTTGCAAAATATGAAAAGCTAGCTATCAAGATGAATGTAAGTAAAAAACCAGCCGGAGTCACGACTATCAAAAAAGTTCCAAATCAGAATATATTTATCTTTGAGGGCAATGGAACAAATGTTGCTATCGGTGGTGAATTTAGCGATGTTCCATTCACGGTTATAGCAAGAAATACGAATTTGATGATATCAGGTAATATAAATATAAATGGAATGTTCTTAGTACCTGATGGAAACATTATCTTCAACAATAGTGATCTTTGTGATTCAGGGAATCAACAAGTTCAAGGAATATTTGTGACCAAAAAATCTTTTGCTAGTATTCCAACGTCATTGGAAAATAACACGTTTGGTAGATCACGATGTAATTTCGGATGACTCTATGTGAAATGAGTATTGATCGGAGATGGAATAGACAATCTTGTCGAAGCAAGAAGATCACAACTCAATTCTCGATTCTAT
>PFWQ01000018.1:4620-5449 GCA_002791215.1 candidate division SR1 bacterium CG_4_9_14_3_um_filter_40_9 | reverse complement strand
CAAAATCCCTCAGAATGACACATCAACCCACAAAACATAGTCGCGCTTCATTTCTCTTGAAATTTGACTATATTTGTCTATACGTACATTCACCGTGACAATTTAGCCTTTAATTTTATGATCATGAAAAAACGAATAATGAAACGCCTTCCCACTGTAAGATTCAATAAATACGTATATCTCGTAATTATCATCCTTTTTGTTTTCCTTATAGGACGATTGAAATGGCAGAAAGATGGTGGCCTCAAAATCGGAGATACTATGCTTTTGATGGGAAATTTTAACCAAGAAGTCGAACTATCTGTCGAACAGAGATTGGGATACGAAGCAGAAGTACAGAAATATGATGATTTGATCAAAAATTTTGTCCCAGGGACAGGAGAAGAAATTGATCTAGGCAATGGAATGATAGGAATGGTAGATAATAGCAACCCCAAGCAAGAATGGTTTTTGAGAAAAGCTCAGAACCTAAGTGCTTTAGGAGAGAACAACAAAGCAATCAGATCAATCAATACCGCTTTAGGATATTATCCTGATTCAGTGCAGGCCTTGGGAATGCTGGCCGCTGTTTATGCCGATGCTAAAGCATACCAATATGGACTGAAAACGTATAACAAACTTATCGAACTCGATCCAGCAAAGAAAATGGAATACAGCAGACAGATCATTGCAATGTACGCAGGACTAGGAGAAGCAGATAAAGCAGGTAAATTGTATATCGAATATATCAAGAACGGATGAGTGAAAGACCTAGAGCTTATCAATCAAATCAGAGCACTTAGAGGAATGAATCCCATGAAGAAATAGAAAAAGAAATTGGATATGCCAA
>PFWQ01000018.1:0-4415 GCA_002791215.1 candidate division SR1 bacterium CG_4_9_14_3_um_filter_40_9 | reverse complement strand
GCAGAACAAGATCAAAACCTTTGACGAACTCCAGCAAAGCATTGATGATATTCATGTATTAGGCTCCAAAGCCTACATGACCATGAATATTTTTCCTAGAAATCAAGATATCAAGATATTTGAGTCTGTCGTGCAGCAAGTAGCAAAACTCGGCGCTGATGGCATCATTTTTTCCGATCCGGGAACCTACAGGATTATTAGAAAATATATGCCGGATATCCCAATGCATCTCAGTACACAGACCTCGACGCTCAACTACGAATCCGTCCAATTCCGATACGATTTGGGCATCAGAAGAGTAGTTCTCGCCAGGGAATTATCGATAGAAGAAATCAAAGAGATCAAAAAGCATGTGCCGGGTATGGAATTAGAAGTTTTCGTTCACGGAGCGATGTGTATGTCATATTCCGGCCGCTGTCTGCTCGGTGATTACATGAATGGCAGACCAGGAAATAAAGGTGAGTGCTCACACGCTTGCAGATTCAAATACAAACTCCGACTCGAAGAAGAACGCAGGCCCGGAAAGCTTTTTCAGCTCGAAAATGATGCAGACTGAAGCCATATTTTGTCTTCCAAAGACCTTTGCACCATCGACAGATTAGCAGAAATCTTACCCTATGTCGACGCACTCAAGATAGAATGAAGAAGTAAATCAGAATTTTACGTCGGCGCAATTGTAAAGGCCTACAAGCACGTTCGCGACTGCATTCTCAATTGAAAAAAAATAGATCCTAAGATTAAAAATTTAGTAAACGTCATCCCACACAGGACTTATCGAGATGGATTTTTGTTTAACAAATTAGAACAATTCCCTGAATGAGAAGGCGATCCGTCTGTTGTAATTGCGAACCGTCATTGCGAGGAGCGTAGCGACGTGGCAATCAGTGAACAACCCTTTTTGAGATCGCTACATTCCATTCGCGATGACAAAGACGTGCCAGTCACTTCCACAACTCTTACTTCCGCATGACCGCTCTTCAACCGCAATTATTTCGGAGTTTTCACCGACCAATTCGTCGAAAATGAATGAAAAAAATATTTCCAGATAGAGCCCAAAGAAGTACTCACCAAAGGTATGAAACTCAAATATTTTTCTCCCGACACTATGTGAACATTAGAAATTCTCGACATGCTGGATAGTAAAAAAAAGCCTTTAGATAAGGCGACGTGCAACACATGAGAAATTTACGTATTGGTCGACGCACCACTTTCAGGACGAGAAATTCTTTACGAATAGAAAAAACATTGTCTCCCTTTGCAAAGGGAGAAGCCCGCATGGGCAGAGGGATTTAAAATTCTCCACCCTTCGGGTCCCCCTCCTTTACAAAGGAGGACAAAATAAATTTTACCATTTCTCCATTCATCATGGAAAAGACACTAAATTTCGGAAAAATCAAGCGGATACATTTATCTGCGCCAAGCAAAGAAGAGATAAATAAGCTAGTCAAAACCTATGATTTTCATGAATTGATAGAAGAGGATTTGATTGATATGTCTACTCAGGAAAAGATCGATGTGTATGAGGACTATATGTTTATCGTGCTCAATTTTCCCAAATATAATGCTGACATAAAAAAATATACACCCAATGAATTCAGCATTATCCTCGGTAAAGGAGTAGTCGTGACGATGACCAGATTTGAAACCAATCACGTCAAAAAAATCATTGAGGAATATCAGCAGGAGCTCAAAGAAAGAGAGGACGACGAGGATTTTAAGATATCTACGTATTATGTTCTCTATAAAATAATCGATACCATGTATGATAAGGTATTTGGGATGCTCAATAAATCCTCCAGAGATGTGGTGTCTTTTGAAGATCAACTTTTTAGTTCCAAAAGATTAGAAAAAAAACTCTTGGAGAATCTGATGATTAAAAAACGTAATATTGCCTTTCTCAGGCACACTTTCCTGCCACACAGAGATATTCTCGTAGACCTTCAAAATGTTATTCCAAAATTTTATAAAGAAGATTTGGATGTGTATTTCGAAGATTTATCATCAAAGCTAGATAAGATTTTGAACAATGTAGCTATCAGTTTTGAAAATATAGAATCACTCGCCGAAACATACAATTCTCTCATGACCATCAAGACCAATTCCATGATTAGCGTGCTGACTATATTTGCAGCAGTGACAGGAGTATTGACCTTGATAAGCGGTATTTATGGAATGAATGTCATTCTTCCATGACAAAATGATGGCCATTTTTTCTTAGCCATTGTGTGAGCGATGTTTGTTATAGCAGTAACATTACTCGTGATTTTCAGAAAGAAAAGATGGATCTAGTTTGGTCCATCGTCAAGCAAATGCTATACTTCTATCTTCTAAGAAATTTTCTCCCCAATTGATAGGTGCTGATGACGAAAATAATAGCGCCTATGATCATAAATGAAGAATTCAATCATACGATTGCTGATAAGATACCGAAAATCAACGCTCCACATATCTCTCCGATCCTTCAAGTAAATTCTCATGCGCTCGTCACCGTTCAGCCATCCTTCGGATGAACATAGTCAGATATCATGCCAGATATGATAGGTCTCATCATCGCTAATCACACAGCGATACCAAATGATATCGTCATGATAGCACCGAAATTTTCATTGAATCCTAGCAGTGCGAACAAGAATGCGAGGAAGATAGTGATGATCAGAAGCAGAGTTTTTTTGTTATATCTATCCGCGACTTCACCTGTGAAAAAATTTACCAGATATGGGAGCCTCATCACGCCAAATAGGATGGCGATTTCAGATAAGGTAAGATTATTTGCGATAGCGACGATAGGAATAAAGAGAAATCAGACATAATTGAGGAAGTTGAACAGGAATTCAAACCAGAGCGCACCGAACAACTTACGCGAATATCATTTCATGCTCATCAAGATATCTTTTATCAGTTTCAGTGAGAATACTTCACGAAAAAAATTATGTAAAAATGTTTCTTCTCACAATAATTCATGGAATCTCTTTTTACTCAGACTTGGAAATCTCCTGTCGGTAAGCAGAGAAATCAATGCAAACAATACGATGAACAAATATACATAAGGGAGATGGATATATTTTATGAGAACCGCACTGATGAGTGCGCCTATGAGATACGCTAGGTTAAGACTGGAAAAATAGAGTCAGAAAACTGTTGATCTGTTGCTTTTTCTTGAATGTTCACGGACAAAGGTCTGATACGTTGTCATCAATGTAGCGCTCGCGAAACCGTTTAATATCACGGCGATAAGTAAGAGATGAACAGACATAAACATTCATGCGGCAAAATATAAGAATCAGGCGAACACATAAAATACTTTACTGAGAACGATAATCGACTTCATGTCCGAATGGTCATCTACGGTTCCTATCGGCAGCGTGAAAAAGAGCTTACTTAGCGCCAACAAAGCTCCAATCACTGATACTCGGAAGACATTGTCGACGATGGTTTTTATATAAATAGAAAAAAATGTATCTGCTCAGAGTCATCGTCACAATACAAACAAAAATAGGGAAAAGGAAATGATCTTGACCGAAACGGGAATAGAAAAAAAATCCTTTTTGATGATGTAGAAGATTCAATTATGCTCAGGTTGTTCATTCTGTTTTAATAGTTGTCACATAATCTACTAAGGACTAAGGTCTAAAGACTAAGGACTATATTTTAGCGTTTGTACACCGTCTTTTGTAATTTTACTCTTGTCCATCCAGAAACAGGGGCTTGTACCATCTCTGAGCCACCGGAAGGGGTTTTGATATATCTATATCCATCAGGATCGATTCTTATTTTGGTCTCCCGGCATATTTTTCTCCCTCTGATGAATCGGTTATAGTCGTGTCACTTCAGATTAGATTTCCTTCCGACAACACCAAGCTCTTTCGCTTCTTCGAGCGTCAGTTTTCTTTTTGGATATTCGAATCTCTTAGCACCCTTGGTTCTAGCAGCTTGCTTCGCTTGTTGGGATTTCTTTTTGGCTATTCCTTGTTTATTGGTTCTAGAGGCCATAATTAGTTAACAGTTAACAGTTAAAAGTGAACAGTACATGGTTATTTTTGATTGGTTGTTCGCTGTTAGTTATTAGTTGTTAGTTGAATTAGCCACGAACCCCGAAGCGTCGGTGTGATCTCACCCTTACCATGGCCTCCCGAAACGTCGGGATCGGGGTACCGACTGAACTATTAATGAATTTATTTTTTCCATTCTCGATTTCCAGCTATTATTTGTTCTATTACCTTTTTACTTTTCATCTTTTTTATAAACAATTCTCGACAACGAGCGTCTTTCAATGTATCAAATTTTTTCGAAAACACTAATTTCGGGTCTTTATTTTTTGTCGTATAGGTGCATCAAGACAAGTGGAACTCCATTCTTTTATCTATATTTTTACTACTTCATACATAGTATTTATCATTATTCATTAATAGAATATA
>PFWQ01000042.1:5042-5314 GCA_002791215.1 candidate division SR1 bacterium CG_4_9_14_3_um_filter_40_9 | reverse complement strand
GAGGCTACTTCGGCATCTCCTGTACCATTGAGATCATAATCTTCTGTCTTCATAACAGCCAATATCGTATTCAGATAGGTCTTTTGTTCCTTATCGTCCCAGTAGCACAAAATATTCTTGTATTTGGTAATAAGTTTGGTGATGTTTGCAGTAGCGTCATTTTTGCTTTTTTCGATAGCGTTGGTATAGGTTTTGAAATCTTCTACTGGCGCAGTATTAAGTCCCTTAGTTGTCAGTTTTCTTTCTTCCAACTTCGGAGGGACGATGCGTTG
>PFWQ01000042.1:3584-4969 GCA_002791215.1 candidate division SR1 bacterium CG_4_9_14_3_um_filter_40_9 | reverse complement strand
AAGTATCATTTTTTGGTGATGAGATTGCCTTTTGCATCTTTGCTTGTCAAGATACCTTCACCGCTTTTTTCTTCGGCAAGATATGCTCATACATATTTTTCTCCGGTAACCTTATCTTCATATGTTCCCTGTCCGTCGAATTTTCCATCCAACCGATCGCCGGTATAGGTCCGTTTTTCCACATCAGCTTCTTTTTTTGTATACGTTCCAAAGCCGGTATAGTCAGCGATTTCTGCCTCTTGTATCACATAGTCTTTCACCTTTTCCTTACCATGAACGTATTCTGCAATCATTTTACCGGATTTATCAGTTTTTTTGCCATCATAGATTTCTCAGCCTTTCCGTATTCATACAATCTTGGATCCATCAGTATAGATAAGTGTGCCTTGTCAATTTTTCCAGTTTCATGCCCATTCGCCAATGTATTCTTTTTCCTTATCTGCGTTATCTGGAGCATAGGTATATTTTCCTTTCCCTTCTTTTTTATTATTTTTCCATCCACCCTCATAGTTTTCACCACTTGCTCGAGTATATTTTCCCTTCCCTTCCAATTTATCTTCTTTCCATTCACCATCATAAACATCACCATCTACTCGAGTTTGCTTTCCTTTTCCTTCCCAAGTGCCATTCAATCGGTATCATTCATAGGTCCAATGTTGTGTAGGATCGGCATTCTTGTATTCATATTTTGCATAACCAGTGAAATCGTCAGCATTATATTCTGCATCGGTAAGTTTCTTAGTTTTATCTATTTCTACACCATAAGTTCGTTCTACGGTTTCTAGTTTTCCGCTTGTAGCATTTTTACGGGTCATCTTACCAGTCCATGGTTCATTTTCCTCGAATTCTCCTACAAACTTGCTACATCATGGATAATTGGTAACATCTTCCTTTGTCCACAAGATTGTCCCTTGTCATTTATATCTTCCGTCCTTCATCATACCTACATATTCATGCAAGACATTTCCATCTGCATCTTTTTCTACTCGTTTGACGTATTTCGCCTCTGCAGTGTAAGCGACCTTATCGAAATTCGCATCAGCGACCAGCATTGCATTCAGGTCTTCTGCTTTGCCTTTGGGAAGAGTAGTAGTCTTTTCTATGACGGTGGCATCGGAAGTAGTAGTTTCAGCAACGTTGGTTTTGGTCTTTGCTGGTTTTTTGCCGGTATCAAGAAATCCCAATACCGCATTGAGGGCATTGAGCGTATACATTCATGCTATCCCATCCACGCCATAGGCAGGATTGCTTTCCTTATATTCTCCCACCATAGATTGGAAGTACATGATCGCCTTCAAGACATCCATATCAAAATCCGCGTTACAACTATTACACAATGATTTGAGCGTTTTTCGATCGCTTTGTTCTGACTTTGCAAAGAGAGC
>PFWQ01000042.1:3395-3537 GCA_002791215.1 candidate division SR1 bacterium CG_4_9_14_3_um_filter_40_9 | reverse complement strand
TTTTCAATCATGCTACGAAGTAATTGATATTATCTTTGGCAGCCAAAGTTATACCCTTTGATTCAAATTTTCATCCTGTTCACAAAAGCTTCTCCACAAGTGTTCAGAGTTTAGTGAAGCGTGAAGCATTGGATTCTTTGCC
>PFWQ01000042.1:0-3137 GCA_002791215.1 candidate division SR1 bacterium CG_4_9_14_3_um_filter_40_9 | reverse complement strand
AGGATAGAAACATGATTGCAAGCTATTGAACTATTCATTATCAAAGGTATACTTTACGCGATTGGTGAAGAATTTCGCCAATTGTTCTATTTTTACTCACTTGACCATACGATCAAGACTATCTTGGCTGATGATAGTAGTTCCGCCGAGAGTAGTACCGCCCTTGTAGAAGTAGAGATTGTCACCCGATACGTAGAATGGATTATTATCCTCTATGAGATTTGATCCAAAATTATCCAATTCTACATCACCGATATTATCAGTTCCTGCTTTATTGCCATTGAAAAAGTAGGCAGTATAGTTGATAAATGCTGCAAACCTCTCGCAATCCTCCAGGCTATTATTGCCCCATGCAAGCGTCAAAGGAGAAGCAAGGTCTTTTATCCTATTTGTGTTACGAAGATAGGTAGAAGCACTAGATTTGACCGTCAGTTTCCATTTATCAGCACTTTTGGTGATGATGATATCTCCATATTTATACGACTTACCTTTTTCTATTTCTTTGATTTTGTTGGGATCGAGGAAAGTTTCGATCTCTGTAGTATCGTCTTTTTTCATATCTTCATCAAGATAATCATTGAGATCCAAGTCTGCATAAGTCTCAAATTTTTTCATATGTTGCTGAGCTTCGAGAGAAAGTACATTGAGATCTTTTCTCATAAGATCGAGGATTTTGGATTCTGGCGTGTTTTTTACGATTTCTAAAGTGTTCATTATCTATATGGGTAAGGGGTAAAATGTTTAATTATATACTGCATTATCAAACTTATAATCAACGCGATTGGTAAAGAATTCAGCTAAATTTTCTAGAGAGACTCATGACACCATATCTTCTAGATTGGATTTTCTAAGTAAATCATAATCATCCAAACTAACTGCATCGTTGAAGTACAATTTATTACCTGTCGCATAGAAAGGATTGTTGCCTGACCAAAAATCTGCCGAAAAATCATTTTTGTCTATATGTGCTTTTTCACCAGTGCCTGTCTGTTTATCCTTGAAAGTCGCTCCTATCAGATTGATGAAAGCCATCAATTTGAAACAATCTTCAAGAGAATTGTCTTTATCAGAGAAAGTCAATTTAGATTTAAGTCACAATCTATCCTTCCTGCGGAAATAATCGTGCTTTCCAGCAAGACTGATTCCTCGCATTCCATCCTTATGGATGAGATAGGTATCTCAAAAAGTATATACTTTCTGACCATTAACCTCTTTTTCTTGTATGTTTTTCTTATCAAGTTTGTCTTCGATATCTCCTGGCAATATTTTTAATACCTCCGGATCCAGATATTCTTCTATGTCTTCGTAGCCGATATAAGAAGTTTTGACGAGAACATTTTTATCGGGCTCAACAGTAGTAGTGTTTCATGGTATGACATCGGCTACGCCCTTTTTCCAGGTCTTGGATGTCTTATCATAAGAATAATTTGTCTGGATATTGCTAGGTTCTTGTGAATAGGCGTCTAGAACGTCTTTAATCTTTCTAAATGCAGGCTCGACATCAGCCTCTTTTATTTTTTGACTAAAATCAAAAGTTAAAGCGTCTGTAGTAGTTACTGTTCTGTTTTTTTGGGAAATGTTGATGGTGAGTTCTTGTAATGGATGCAAGAGACAGTTTTCTAGCATTGTGCCATTATCGTCGTATTTGACCAGCTTTTCTTTATTTTCCGATTTCAATAATTCCAAATATTTCTCTTTGGTAAGAGACAGATTGGCCCCCGAAGAAGTCTCTGGATTTTTTTGACTCTCCAACACCTTTCATTTTTTGAGAATATCCAAAGTATAATCACCGAACTTATTGTCAGCGCTTTTTTTGGACCTTCATTTCTCCATTCAAAGTAATATCTGCAATGTTTGTACCTTGCCTGATGTTATAGCATTGATGATTTCTTTCTTTTTTTGTTCATCCAAAACATCATTTGAAAGATTCAACAAATTTTCATTGACAGCATCAACGACAGCAGCCTTGTCAACGTTATTGTAAAATCTATCGATTTTCACGTCTTTTAATTCTATTGGGGCGATAGTCATTGTGATAATTTTAAAAAATAAATTGTATCTATGTCTCCATTATGCCTCAGCATAATATCGACATCATAAAAGCTTTTCATCACATTCAAGCTTTTATTGTGTCTCCATTATACTCAAAATAATTTATTTGTCAAATAAAATGGCACTTTCTTACTTAAAATGGCACTTTCTTACTGTATGTCACCTTTCAGCTTTTTGAGGATTTTGTCTTCATCGGAAACTATGAGCTTCTTGGTCTCGTCATTGATCATGTCGTTGAGGATTTTGTAGAGATAATCGAGCATATTATCGCTCATATCGCCCTTATTCTTAAGATTTGCATAAAGTTGAGCAAAAAAATCAGATTTCCCTTTGACGGCATAGAGCATCTCTTTGATCTTGGCGAGTTTCTTGGTATGTTCTAGAGCAGCAAATTCAGCTTCAGCTCTTTCCCTCTCCAATTTGTTCCTATGAGCTGCTTTCGCAAGCTTTTTAAGATGGTCTAGGGCGGCAAAATCAGCTTCATCAGTAGATTCCACTTTGAGTGTATGTTTATTGACCATAGTACTGTAGTAGAAGTAAAACTCTATTATCTGATTATACCCGAATTTTTTTATTTGTCAAAAATCAAAAATTTGCTTGTAAATTTTTCTTGGTTTGAAAAAATTTGCTTTTTTTGAAATTCTAGTTATAATTAGTGTATAATTTATATTTTGTATACATATCATGTATGAAAAGATAAAGAGATTTTTCACTCACATACTGGCCAATCATTCAGTACTATTTTTTGCATGTATCGTAGTAATTATAGTGTTGATAGGGACAACTGCCTTCTATTTCATCGAATGACGGGACATTTTCAATTCCTTCTATTTTACGTCAGTGACCATGTCGACTATCTGATATGGAGATATGGCGCCAATCACTCATGCAGGCAAAACTTTGTCAATTATTTACGGATTTATGGGCGCACCATTATTCATCTGACTAACATGACTATTCTTCCAATCTAGATTTCAAAGTTTGGTAAAAAATAGCATTCATAATTATCATAAAGAAATCAAAGAAGCAGAAAAATTGTCCAAAGAGTTTGAAAAGGAAAATAAATTACAAAAAAAATAGAGGAA
>PFWQ01000093.1 GCA_002791215.1 candidate division SR1 bacterium CG_4_9_14_3_um_filter_40_9 | reverse complement strand
ATGTTGACGCATTTAAACAGCAAATGTTCCAATTACTTGAGCTAGAGCCAACAGCAAAAATAACTCCTTATATGCTCACGACTGATGACAAAAATGAAGAATATATATGAGGATTGTTGCATTTCTCTAGTTCACCAGAAAAATTTAAGGATAAAAATAATGAAATCATAAAAAAGCAGCTAGCGTCTGAAAATTATTCCTATCTGACCTGTCTACAGATAAGAGATGCGTTTAGAGGTGGTAACCATGGCGTAGAGCTTTTTTCAAAATCTGTGGAAAAAATATTAAAAGAATTTCATAGATTTCGATGAGTGGTTTCTGACGAAAAATTACTTCCTTATTACCAATATTTCGGTGCTGAAATAATAAACAATATGGATAATAAAGATCATGCGGCTTTGATAATTGGTGATGAGAAATCATTTATCAAGAGGCATTAATAATTGACCTTCGACCTTATAGACTTTATGACCTTATGGACCATTTTATGATCAATTTCCTGAAAAAAAATAAGATTTCCCTCTTCATCGTAACAATATTTCTCACGATCTATTGAATTTCTGCAGTGTTTACGATTCCCAAAGAAGCGACTCCATCTGCAAATATCCCTTATTATATTGTTTCCGTCGTATACGCAGGAGCTGATCCTGCGACAATAGAGGAGCAGGTGGTCAACAAACTCGAGCAGAGATTTAAGTCGATTTCTCTCATCAAAAATGTGAAGTCCACAAGCTCTGCCAACATGGGAATAATTTCTTTGGAATTCTATCCCAACAAGAAAGATGTAGATGCGACCAATGATATCAAAGCAGCGATAGATCAGGTCTATCCTACATTACCTAGCGATGTAAAAGTTCCTACGCTCAAAAAAGTCGACATCAGCAATACACCGATATATACATTTTCTGTAGCAGCGCATTATCCTACTGAAATGATTTATGACAAAGTGAAAGCGCTCGAAGACAAGATCAAATCCACTCCGTGAGTAGGAGAAGTGACAGTCATCGGGAAACCGACCAAAGAGATCAAGATAAATTTTGATGCTGACAAGATAGCCGCATTGGATCTGGATATTTCGATGGTCGTAGCGCAACTCAAGTGAGCCTTCGTCAAGATGCCTGCCGACAAAAAAGAAGTGAGCGACAAACTATTCTCCTTTGAAATCACTAACTATGAAAACAATCTGACCGGATTCATAGAACAGATAAAGAACTACGATATCGTGAGCAAAGACGGCAAATCTATCAAAGTGGAAGATATCGCTGAAGTGGTATTGTCCTATAAATGAGGAGACAAATCTTCCTATATTTTCACCGATCGGCAAAAAAAAGCTTCAGTCCCGAGGGAAAGCATGAATGCTTTGTCGTTCCAAGTGACCAAAGTCCCATGATACAGCATAGAGACATTGACCAAGGATCTCAAATCTCAAGTCGCTGATTTTTCCAAACTCAATCCGGAATTCCAATTTATGGAAACGACATCGATGCTTGAACTCATCAACAAGGTCTACAATCTCTTCATCGAAAATTTCCGGGGAACATGATTGCTCGTGCTCATCATCATCTTCTTTTTCTTGGGGATGAGATCGTCCATGGTGATTCTGATTTCATTTCTTATCGTATATCTTGCGGATTTTTGATTCCTCAAGTCCATAGGCTATAGTTTCAATAACATCGTTTCCTTTTCACTGATCCTAGTGCTGTGAGTGATGATAGACAATCTTATCGTAATCATGCAATGAATTGTGATGGGGCTCAGAAAGCATAAAAATGATATCTGGCTGGCTATCGAAGATGCACTCAAAAACTATGCCAAACCTATCATCTTCTGAACCTCGACGACGATAGCGATTTTCGTCCCATTATATTTTGGGCTGAGCGGCATCATGGGCGAATTTATGAAACCCATGCCGGTGACTATCATTTCAAATCTTGCAATTTCATTGCTTGTCACGCTTATCATTCTACCGATATTGACGACCTTCGTCTATAGACCGTGAATGAATTATAGAATCAGAAAATCATTACAATACTTGGAAGATACGGGAAAGAAATTCGCACAACGATTTGGCAGGATTAGCGCGACGAGAGCAGGAGCGGCGAAAGTAGTAGTGTTCTTCATCGCATTTTTCATTGGGGCAGTATCATTGATTCCGCTCGGCATCGTTAAGGTGGACTTTATGGGAAACATCGATTCAAATAATGTCCGGATCAACGTAAAGTATGCTCCAGGGATTACTATTCAAGAGAATCAGAAGTATACAAGTCAGATTTCAAATGACATCCTGGACTATATCAATTCGAAGTACCCGCAAGTCGTAAAAGATATTTCTGTAGATCTCGGAAGCCAGAATGGCTGAAGTATGCTTTCTGCATGAGGTGGTGCGACCAACAATCTTGCCTCCTTCAATATCAGGCTTATCGAGTGAGAAAGTAGGACCTTAAAATCCTATCAGATAGTAGAAGATCTCCAACAATTCTTTTCCACGAATATAAAAAAGAAATATTCATTCATCCAAGATATTGCTCCGCTTACGCAGAAGGCATCACCCTCCGCAGGTAAAGCGGTCTGATTTTATATAGAATGAAAAGAGTATACGCAGATCAATGACTATATCCAGAAAATCCTTCCATCCGTCAAAAAAATTCCTGGCATTTACAATGTGAATGCGTCCATAGAATATACCAACGGGAAGATCAAATATATACTAGACGAGAATCTGATCAAATCACTAGGTATCTCAAATATGTCAGCTATCCTTGCCATGGTCTCCGTGCAGAATTCGGACTACGAACCAAATGGAGTCAAAATCAAAGACTTCAGTGAATTCGGCGATGATTCGCTTCCACTTATCGCTTTCCTCCAGACAAAATGAAATCTGGATAATTTTAAAATCTGAAAAGTATATATGTCACAAATCATCAAAGAGAAGAGAATCGAACCAGAACTCAAAGGAATCAGCAAATTAGATGGTGAAAAGGTTATTCTTATCGAGGCAGACAAAATCGAATCCGTAGCGCTTTCTGATGTCACCAAGCAGATTGATGCTATCATCAAAGCCAATCCATTGCCCCAGTGATTGAGCTACAAAGCCGCTGGCGATGTGCAATCTCAGGCTGCTAGTGCCCAGGATTTGTGAATAGCTATGCTTATAGGGCTCATCCTTATGTATATGATATTGATTATCCAGTTCAACAACGTCAGATATGCTACCGTCATCATCACGAGCATCTTTATTTCGATAGGATGATCGATTTCCCTCTTGGCATTACTTTGATTAAAATTCACTTTCGTCGCTCAGCTCGGAATCTTCGGAGTGCTGTGAGTAGGTGTGAATCAGGCGCTTATCCATATCGAAGATTTCAAGGAATATTATGAGAAAAGATGATTCTCCGTGCTTGAGAGTTTCAAGATGAGCATCGCAGAAAGATTCATACCGATCTTCCTTACCAAAGCGGTAACAATCACCTGATTACTGATTCTCGCTTTCAAGGACGAGATGTTCGGCTCGATGGCAGTGGCGTTTATAGGCTGATTGATCGTATCGTTTTTCATTACTTTATTATTCATTCCATCCTTGATGAGATTGATTTCTAGAGAGTATTTCCACAAAGAAAAAAAATGAGAAGCGATGGCTGTTGAAACAGATGATGAAATAGATGAGGTATTCCGCCCAATCCAAGAGGCGCCAGAAACAATTAATCAGTAATCATATGAATGCATTTTCTCTTATACTTTTTTTAAAAAAGTGCTTGCAATTGGATACTAAGAGTCTATAACAATTATGTCTTTTATTTTTTTATACATTTCCTACAATGGCAAAAAAAGCTAAAAAAGCGGCTAAGAAGGCTGTAAAAAAGGTTGCAAAGAAGAAGGTTAAGAAAGCAAAAAAAGTTAAGAAAGTTAAGAAAGCAAAAAAAGTTAAGAAAGTTAAAAAAGCTAAGAAAGTGAAGAAAGCAAAAAAAGTTAAGAAAGTTAAAAAAGCTAAGAAAGTGAAGAAAGTGAAAAAGGCTAAGAAAGTAAAGAAAGCTAAGAAAGTAAAGAAAGCTAAGAAAGTTAAGAAGCCTAAGAAATTAGTAGGTTGGGCAGCTATGAAGCGCAAGAAGTAATTTTCTCTCACTACAAAAAATCCTCCCATGTTACTCTGAATAGTCGGGGTCTAGGAGGATTTTTTTTATTGCAGAATATTTATTTAAGCCTCTTGGAGATATTCCTGAATCTTCTCACGATGAAGAATCCTATCAGGAGGGCGATGATGGCTATGCATACCGTGCTTATGATGGTGGTGACTGTATCGAATTTATCTTTGAATACGCTGGTAGAGATACTGCTGAAATATCAGAGATTGAGGAAGATAGATTCAAAAAGGAAGCAGACGAAAGTCGTTTGCACTAGAAATTTCCGGAATGATACTTTGAGGAATCCAAAAGAAAATTGTCCCGGTACAGAAAGAGGAGGAGTGATTTTGACGATAAGCAGGGAGAGGAAAAAGTTTTTCTTGGCTTTGCGTTCTAGATATTTTAGGAGGGGCTTTTCTTCTAATATGTGCATCTTGGAAGAAATCCAGTCACCCGAACGTCAGCTCCAGGAAAATAAGAGTCTTGAAATCGGATTCCTTTTCTTCTGAAAAGTGGTAATCCCTTTTTGAAGAATGCTATTACGTTTTATTCCAAGGTTCCTACCGAATCTTCCTATCCGATATCGTAAAAGATCTCCAGAAGCGTCGCCGGCTATCGATAGTGCATATACGATTCCGAAATCAAGATATCCTTTGGCTGCGAGAAAGGCCGAAATGAATCCTACGGTCGGTCATTCCAAAAACATCAGCAAAAACATGATGAAGTATTTGTACTGGATGATAAGATCTGTTATGTTTTGGATATCCATACAAGGATGAACAAAATAAAGTTATTTCTGGTAGTTTACTACCCAAATAAGTCCGAAATGTAATGAGGAATTATTGTGGTAGTAACTATATAGTCTTCAATCAAAAAATAGTATTTATTTTTTGAAGGAGACTATACAGAAAGAGAGAAAAAAAGATTCCAATTGCTCTACGCTTTTTTTGAAGGAATAATTGATGCTATATTCTATACTTTTTTTGCTCATAGTATCAAGGAGAGTGGGATTCTTGCTGAGTTGATATAATTTTTCTGCAAGATCTTTCGGATCGTGAGGATGGAATAGGTATCCGTTATCATGGACGAAAAATTTAGCAGCGCTATAATTACTATCCGCAATGAGGATGGGACAGCCACACGCCATGGCTTCCAGTGTAGTCATACTTTCCAATTCATAGAATGAGGTAAGTACATACACCGAAGCATTCTGATATATTTGCACAAGTTGAGGTGATGCTGCAGCGATCTTCCCAGTAAAATCTACAATGTCTCTTAAATAATATTTTTCTGCTAATGAGTGCAGTTTTCTCTCTTCACTTCAGCTTCCTACGATAGTACATTGCACATGATTGTCTATTTTATGTTGTAATTTTAGCTCATTCAGCGCCTCAAATAGTATATGGATATTCTTTTCCGGATCCAATCTCCCGACAAAAAGAATATTAAAATTAGCATGCGTATGCATTTTACCTGGATGAAATAGGGCGGTATCAACGCCATTACTGATGACAGCCTCTTTGTT
>PFWQ01000021.1 GCA_002791215.1 candidate division SR1 bacterium CG_4_9_14_3_um_filter_40_9 | reverse complement strand
TCTAGTGCCGATCCAAATCATCAATGGAGCTTTGTTTTCCATACTGATAGTCTGATGCTGATAGATCTCTACGTTGGCTGGGATTTCTCACTTAGCAACTGATACCATCTGGCCTTTCTTGAATTTGAGATCTGCCTGGACATCAAGTCCTTTGGGCTTCGTATACCATACTGCTTTATGACCCTGATTACTGGTATCAAAAATAATCGCATCCGGTTCCACTTCATCTACTGCATATTCCGTGAAGAAATGCATACGGTCCTGAACAAACTGATTCTGCATATTTTCCGATTCCGTAGACGAAATTCAGAGCGCTTCCATCTTCGCTTTTTCAGCTACTTTTTCCTGGATAGAGAAGGTTTTGGTGCTTCGTGCAGCTAGGAGTTTCTCTAGTTGAGCTTTGGACATTGCGTATCTTTGGCGTGATTGTTTTCTGATTTTATCGATGAGTTCTAGCGATCACTGCGGTGTAGAAATATTAATGGTTTTCATGCTAAATGGATCTGATGAGATTCCATCCACCATAAGTCTGGTGTAGGCAGTGAATTTCGGCAGAGAAATCAAATCGTTGACGGTCACCATTTCCTTGAATTGCGTCGACATGACGCTCGCATCATCGGAACCAAGAGTAAATGACATGATGGTACCTACGTTTCCGAAGATGGCATCTTTGATTTCTATCGGCAACTGCGCAATATATTGGTTGACGACGATGAGTGATAATTTATATTTTCTCGCTTCGGAAAGGATGGTCGCGAATGATCACGTCGTTGCAAAATTTTGGAATTCATCGATGTAGAGATAAAAATCTCTTCTGTCGTGCATAGGAATATCGGCCCTGGACATGGCGTCTATCTGGAACTTCGTAACAAGTAGCGATCAAATCATATTGGCATTATCTTCTCAAATCTTTCCTTTACTCAGATTTACGAGGATGATTTTTCCTTCGTCCATCGCCTTTCTCAAATTCAATTTTGTTCTCGGCTGACCGAAGATATTTCTCACTAGCTTGGATGATAAGAATTGTCCGACCTTGTTGGTGATAGGAGAAATGGCCTCCTCTCTTTGTTTATCCTTCCAGGTGTCGAATTCTCATCTTCGGAATTTGACGACGACGGCGTCTTTGATATGTGAAATCACTTCTTCTCTAAAATTTTTATCGACTAACACTCTCAAAATATGCATCAATGTTGCGTTGGGATAATCTACAACGGATAATGCGACATTTCTCAGGATATATTCCAATCTCGGTCCTCGACTATCGCCGAAGAGTTTTTTGAATGTACCGACTACTCCGGAAACGATCAAATTTTTTCATTCATCAGTATCGGCTTGCAGCAAGTTGAATCCGATAGGCCAATCTCCATCAGCTACGTCAAATAAAATTACGTCGTTGATTCTATTATTTGGGATATGTTCTAGTACCGTGTCCACCAATTCTCCATGCGGATCAAGCAAACAAACTCAGTTGCCGGCCTGCATATCGCTTTTGATCATATTAGCGATAAAGGTTGATTTACCAGTTCATGTCTTTCCGACAATATACATATGTCTAAATTTATCATCTTTTCTGATTCCAAAGGTTACCTTGTCTCATCTGTAATCGGTATTTCCGAGAATCGTCAAATCTTCTTTCTTTGTATTTCTCACCGTAGGAAGGTTGGTCGGATAGGGAAGTTTTTTGTAGAGACAATATTCCATTCCTTTGTAAAAATTTTCTACGGTCGGAATATGGAAAAAATTCACCACCTGACCGTAGGTCATCGGCATAAACTTTTCTCGGTTTCGGAACCTCACTTTCCCGTTGGAGATAAAAGGAGAGAATGCTGATCTTATATTCACTTTGGTACTTTCGATCATGTAGGGATCCTTGCTCGTGATTTTGAATCCGATAGAAAGCTCCAGATTAGGTTTTTCAGACTTTGTTATCTTGGGCTCATCACCGAGATCTTCATCAGATTTCTTTTTCATGCTCCGTACCCGTTGGAGGAATTGCCGTGTGTATTCGAAAACATTTTTCCGTCTCTTGAAGACATAGGTGAAATAAAGGTCCAGATTGGATTTGACGTCTATGGTATTGTACAGCGACATGATATCGTTCATAGGATCCATGTAGGTTCCGTCTCTGGTGAAATCGGCTTTGTCAGCTATGGTCGCCGTTTTTCTGAGATCGGCGATGTTGCTCCGTTTCCTAAATTTGATGTAGGTTTTATTTTTCGCCATCGGCAAATCTACGACTTCGGTGAGGTCGCTTGTAGGATAATTGGAATGAAAGGTATTTTGAAAATGCTGTTTAAATTTTCTCGGAATTGCGACGAAAAATCTGATATTTGAAGAATTTCCCCTTATGAGGAAAATGATCTTTTTTCTTTTGAGACTGATAAGGTTTTTGGTGACAGTATCCCGATGACTTACGGCGCGATCATTATCTTTGAACGGTCTGATCTGGAAAAATACGTATTTTCAGGATGTCGGATTATTATTTCAGGTTCATGCGATGAAATGCCCCAATTTTTCTGCAGTATTGAACATAGATTTTTGTTTGTTTATGAATAAAGGAAATATAGATTACCAACCAAATAAGCACGAAATGAAATGAGTGATTGGTGAGTTGGTAACTATATTTGCTTCAATCAAAATCATGAATTATGCTTTTGAAGGAGCAAATACTCTTTATTTTTGCTAAAGATACTCTAGCGAACATTATTATATGTATTTTCCACAAGAAAGCAAGCAAAAAGAAGCTTTTTTGGGGCTTTTTTTGATTTCTATGGATGGGGTGGGTATAATTAGTTCATACCCTCCTAAATCCTCCCTACAAAGGAGGACTTCAATCATTTCCCCTCTCCTTCCCGCACTTCTGCGGGACAGGCTCCGGGGAGGTCGGGTGGGATCAAAAAATTTTATTATTTCCCATGTAAAATGGACAAAAAGAAAGAACTTCTCCTCAAAGTCCTCAAAAAGCTCCAACCCTACCGAAACTTGGCTGAAGGACTGATTGCTTTGGTGGATAGCAAGTACATCGACGAAAAAACTATCGATGGGCTTTTGACGATTATCAACCAATCCATTAAAAACGTAAAACAGTCAAAGAACAAGGAAAAGATGGTCAAAGCCGTGGAGATCGTAGAAAAGATCAAGCAAAAAGAGATGAAAGACACAGAAGCTGAAGATGTAGAAAAACTTTTAGAAGGAATTTAGAGAATAGATCATAGATTTTAGATGATAGATGATAGATTAAAAAACAATGCCTAGCGCAGAAATCCTCAAAAAAATAGACATCAACCAGGACTTCAACATCACCCAGAAAGAGTTGAATGATTTTCTCAATAACAAAAATACCAAAGAAGAAGATATCAAGGCCGTGGCGGATGAATTAAACAAAGACAATCAATATCTCCTCGTGATGATAGAGAGTACTTTGAATACTTCGCATGATGATATCGTGAACAAGATAAAGAAGAATCAGGAGCTCAGCAAAACAGATATCCTGATGTTCAAATTGCGACGCTACCTCATCCAAAACAAGAAAAATACTGATCTCTCCAGCAAGGGCAATCGAACGGAAATCTACGCGGACGTGATGAAAATAAATGCGGTGTATAAATCCGTAGCGTTTGAAAAGAAAAAGGCGTGACCGATTGTGAGTAAAAACGTGAAAGAGACATGAAACACCTGATTACTCGAATGATTGGAGGATGCGATAGAACATCGCAAGGAAAAGATGGAATTTGTTTCTAAGGTCGGGAGATCCTTGATAGATATCCTGGAAGATAGAAAAAGTAAATTAGCACCAAATACCGGTAAGATTGCCTGAGAATTGCAACTTGCCATCAACACAATTGACAAATTAATCACTAATCCGGAGAATCTGTCGGTGGATAATATATTGTGAGACGTAGTGATCCAGCCAGATGGTACTCCATTTTCCGCAGGGAAAAAATTTGAAACGGTTAAAAATACATTAGTGGATGATATGTTCGCTTCATTTTCTACTGCCACGACCTATGCCAATACATGGGAGGTCGATTATTCCCTTATGGCAAAGTGAGTAAGTAATCGGGAAAAGATCCCGTGAACCAAAGACCTCAATGCATTTGTTCTCTTTATGAAACAGAAATTGTATGGAGAATATGCACTCACTTCTCAGTATAAATGAACAGTTCTCGCAAAAATCAGAGAATATGGATGAGCAGCAACTTCTGAAAAGATATTGTGATATCTCAAAGACGATATCCTCAAAAACAAGGAACTGGGCGATATCTGAGCTATGCGCGCCATTTTTCAGAAAATTCTTGAAGTCCAGAAACCCAAACGAAATCTGATAAAAATGGATAGCTTTGATGCTAAGCAAATTGTACAAAAAATATTTGGAGACAGCATAAAGGATCCTGAAGTAAGAGAAGAGTTGGAAGATTATGTAGATGATGCTATCGATGATTTCAAGGAGCAAAAAAAACAAATCCTCAGCAAGGAATGAAAAAAGGATATAGCAAAAAGTGCAGTCATGCCTATATTGCAACAGTACTATGGCGGGAACCCGAAGGATATCCGATTTGAGCTCAAAGCAGAAAAAGTCGCAGAAAATATTTCAAATAACGATTCTGATCCCTTTGACGTAGAAGGACTCGAAGAACTATGGAAGGATCTCCACAATCCAGAAAGTGGTGTAAAAATAGATATCTACAAAATGGTGCTCAAATCCCAAGCGTCTGCAATCCAGATGACAGCAGAAAGTATTTTGTCAGACAAACTGATAGAGTGAACCCTGGAAGCCTACTCTTCTTCTGTCACCAAAGTCAGATGAAAAAATATGGCTATAGAACTCTATGCCGATATTCTCGGCGTATGACCATGAGAACTCTCAGACAAAAATATAGCACGCATAAGATTTCGATGAAAAGAGATTGCGATACAGATCATAAGTATCGCCATATCATGATGAATAGCTTGAGTAGCCACCAAGTGAGTGATGCTGACTTCATCATTATTTTTGAGGTCTGTGTCTACCTCTGCAAGAATTTTGAAATTTGCTAACAACATCAGAAAATTCTATCTGATAAAAAAATATGCTGGCATGTGAATCAATATAGCAGAAGGATTGTGATTATGAACGCGAACCAAACTATGAATAGGTGCGATAGATCTTGCTGTAGAATGATCTTTGTTTCATGTCGCGAACACCTTCATATCTAGCACCATCAACAACATCCCTCGGGATCAAACATTATGAGAATTGACGAATCTGAAATGATATTTCCAGAGCATAGCATATTTCGGTGTCTTGAAAGCATTCAGTAAATTGAGCTGAGGATTAATTTCCAAACCGATGAAGAGCCTGGGCTTAAAAATCACTGACCCTGTTGTTTTGAAAAATATCTCTCAATGAATCCAAATCCCTTTGGAAACTATGAGTATGTTGTGAACAGACATGGCGATTAATCTGATGTTTGGCGAGGGATTCAAATCCCCTACTCGGGAAGATGTGATCAATACACTATGTATCGTCGTAGGATTGAAACTAGCGCATGGCATCACATGAGATCTTTCCAAGATAAAAGATTTTGAAGCAGTAAGAGATCAGAACGGAACTGCCACAGGAGAGATCGTCGTCAGATGGAAAGGGAAAGATGAATTGACCACAGATGTGAAGAAGGAGTTGGGGGAGCTCCAGAAATATGATGCCTCTCTCAAAAAAGAGAATGCATCTGAATCTTCTCAAGTGATTTCTCAAATCCCTAAAAATTTCAAGGAACTGACTCAAGCGCCAAAAGAGATCCTCGATCAAATAATGAATATCAAGGACCCTGGCGCAAGAACAGCCATCGCAGAATTTCTACTCAAAAGAACGCTGACTGATGCAGAAAAGGATATCATCCAGAAAGCGCATGCCGCTCCAAGTAGATATACTAAGGCAAAAATATTGATGGAAAATGGATTCAGCAAGGAGGTGGCAAAATTTCTGATGGACTGGTGAGTGTGTTGAGAAGTGATGGTGATGGAAAGAAGCATCAAAGAGGAAGTGGCAGAATCAGAAGCTATCACTTCACCAAATACAAACTACGAATCCTACCTGGAATGAAAACTCACCGACGAAGTGCTTGATGCCAGATGAGAGATTTATGAATTTAAAGATAAAGATACTTTCGTCGATTTCTTGAAACAATCAAAAGCGTTCCAATCAAAATTCGGCATAGAGCCAAAGATACTTGAAGAATTTGTAAAAAATGCTTTCAATTATGGAGCCAAAAATAATCCCGTCAGTCTGACGATAAAAAAAGTTTGAGGCAAGTATGAATTTAGCACGCACAATCTGTGAAAATTTAAAAACGCAGAACAGATGCAAGCATCCATGAATATAGCAAGAAATAAGGCAAAGCTAGCCAATACCATGACCCAGCAAGAAGCGAGATTGTTACAGCTCATATCCAAGTCTGTGTGTACAGAAAAAGAGATTATGGATATATTGGCGACCGAGTGAAAAAACGATGCAAAGAAGATGAAGATACGTCAACTAGCAGCAGGCATACTAGAAAGAAACAACGGTCTTTACAAAAAACTTTCTGAAGAGCTAGGCACCAGTGACATCCAAGCTCTTTCAGATCATTTCGCCTGACACGTACGAGAATATCAATTCAAGAGAACAAGTAATGTGGAAGATGGTGCGGGCAACGGCATCATGTTTGTCAAAGAGAAGACGTGATGAACTATCTCCTACGAAACCACTACTCTGCCGAGCGGAGAGATTGTGTGCGAAGCGAAGATTACGGTCGATGCAAAGACTGTAGA
>PFWQ01000011.1 GCA_002791215.1 candidate division SR1 bacterium CG_4_9_14_3_um_filter_40_9 | reverse complement strand
CGAAAAACCACTGGCTTTTGGTCAGCATTCCTATGAATTCTTCTTGGCTGTCAGCTCTGAGATATTCCAATACGAATCTGATGGTACTATACATTACGAGGAAGATTCCTGCTATCTGTCCTGTGCAATATCTTTTGTTTTTGATCCAGTGATACATGATGCTTAGCGTAACCACAAGAATTGCGAATCCTTCAAAAAACATGGAGAGGAAATTGGTATTTATCCTGAGGAATTCATCAACTGCTGGATACACATGGAAGACATGCAGGTCATTGAGGATGGAAAATAATGGGTATCATAATTTTGGTAGCAAGGGTCCCACCACAATACCATAGAGTTCTTGATTGAAGAAATTACCCAGTCTGCCTATCATGATGCCGAAAGGCACTATAGCGAGTATACAATCAAAGAGCAATAAGAATTCTGTCCGATCCAATTTTTTGATCTTTCTGAATATGAGGAAAGCTACGCCGACTCCTATCATGCTTCCGATGAAAGACATTCATCCTTTCCATATCTGAAGCATTTCTCCTAGATGAGAGAAATAATATCCGTTACCGTAGATGAGTATATGTCACAATCTTCCTCCTATAAGGATTCACAATAATGCATACAGAATTATGTCCTCACTCCCCTTTTCCAATATATTCTGAAGCTTGGGTCTGTTTTTAAAAAGCTTTGTCTTGCCTATATATCTCAGGAAGAAATATCAGACAATAAAGCTGACGAAATAGAATATGCCGTATCGATGGACTTCGAGTCCTCCTAAATTGAATGCTATCAAAACGTAAAAGAAGTGAAAAAAGTAAAAGGCGTAAAATGAGTATTTGTGCTAGATTGCTTCGTGCCTCGCAATGACGGGCCTATCGTTTAGATTGTGTGTTACTTGGTTGTAAAATCTCTTCAAAGGTCGATGTCTCACCATAGAAATCTTCAAAGAGTTTGTTGAGTAAAGATTTCGCATTATATCTGCCCGCTCATTTGATGTTTTGTATCTGCTGGATGAGCGATTTGTTGTTGGTGTCAATCTGTTGGAGAAGTTTCAGCTCATCTTCTTCAAAGACATTTTTGTATTGTATATCATCGGAGGACCCCGAAGTCTCGAGGGCAGGTGTCTGATGATTCTCTTCAGATGATGTCTGACGATTTTCATTCTCGTCGCTGTTTTTTTGGCTTTGTTGCTGTTTCTGATCCAAGTTATTTTGCAATTGTTGAAGGAGTTCGCTAAGCGAATTATCTATCTGCTCGTTTATCTGAGCATCATTTTTTGAAAAGTCGCAGAGGCTTTTTATGATGTCTTGGTCTTGAGAGCCGAGCGCTGTTATGGTATTTTTGTGACTGTCCGTGAATTCGTTCACTGATTTCTGTGCATCATCTATCGCAGGTCCGATGTCTGTCATATTGCTGTTTAGACAGCCGATGGGCTGGTTGATGCTGTCAACGAAATCAGATTTGTATATCCTATCGTATCCCTCTATTTGATGCTGTAATTGATTAAGCTGTATCTGACTCGCTGTGTTGATGTTTTTGAGATTCTGCAGACATTCTGCATCTATGCGTTTATTGGCATCTATCTTTTTTTCTTCATCTGCAAGTAAAGATTTTGTATCATTCAACTGACTTGTGAATCCCTGCAATGCTTCGATAATCGCGCTATATTCTCCATAACATGTTTTGACTTGGATAATGGTTCAAAGTTTTTGTGAAAGTATTTTGTTCACTTGTATATAGGTATCTAGTGTGTCATTGAGTTTGATCTTTTCTGCGGTATCAAAATCTTTGTAGGCATCTGCGATAAGATATCTCGCTTTTTGGAGTCATGAAAGCGTGCTTCATAAGGCTTGGTTGTATGCTCGGAGCGTCTTAAGCGTCCCAAGGTTGTAATAGCTCCTACTGCTCTGTCAGGTGATCGCCCTGATCGCTTCAGGATAGTTGTGTTCTTTGAAAAATTGATAAGATTCGATTTCATCTATCTGTTCCTGTACTTCTGTCGGCAGATCTGTGATTCATGAGTATGTTTCTATGGAATTAGTGGTTTCGTAGCCTGTATAAAAACTATATAAGGTATCTCGTATCGGCGCTTTATTTACGAGAAAAAGTATCATTCATCACAATGCTATATAGAGTATCAGTATGCCATGTTTTGTCTGTTTATTACTTGATAGAATCTGATCCATGCTCTGATGATAGTGATTTGTTATTATACTTCAAGAAACATTATCCAGCTTTGCTGGATAATTTCGACGTTAAAGTTCTTTGGAACTTTCGGCGTCTCAATTAGAAATTATAGGTATTGAGTGTAGTGTTTATTGTATCGAGCTCTTGCAGGATATCTGCATCCAGCACATTTATATTTTTTAGTATGGTTTCTTGTTTCAACGATAAGAAATCGTATTTGGTCTTGAGGAGGCCATAATAGAATTTCAGCTTTTCTACGATAGCTGTCTTGGCATTTATCTCCAATCTTGTCTGTGCTATGCACGCATTATATGTCGTCGATTTTTTGAGCGCTTCGATCATTCATTGCTGGTCATAATAATTTATGCTGGTGAAATAATTCTGATCGGAAATCTTTTTTTCTGCGATGCACCCATTCATTTGTTGGGTGCGAGTGCTGACATCCTGATCCAGAATCATAATGAAAAAGTTCCCTTTGTTGAGCGTAGTATCCATATTTTGTAGATATGTATTCAGCGTCGCTGTCTTGTTACTTGTGTTCTTGAGATTTTCTATGATGTCTTCCCTCACCAGGTTTTCAGCATCGTTTATGGTTTCCAATATATCGTTGTCAATATTGAGTTTCAAGACATCCAGATTGCCCTTACTAGTTCAGATTTTTATGTGAAGGATGATGAGTTTAAAACTTTTGCTACTGAGGTCTTCATAGGTGACCGCTTGTTGAGACGTCCCGACGTTTCGGGATGTCTGTACTGGCTCGTTGATGATGGTGAGATTTCCAGATGCGGCATGAGTAAAATTGTTGAGCGCATAGACGAGAAAAAATATAGCAATAGCTACTATCAGATGATAGACTATTGCCAATAATTCGTTGTTTTTTTTGCTCGTTGTTTTTTTCATGCGCCTGTAGTAATTTTAAATTTTATTGTATGACATTCACCAAATCGGCCATAGGCAAGAAAATTGACGCGACTATCATACCTATGATGACTGCAATTCACGCCATCATGAATGGTTCCAAGAATGACATCAGGATATCTATTTTTGTTTGTAATAAATCGCGGTAAAAATACGACATCTTTTTGAGTACTTCGCTTATATTTCCTGTCTCTTCACCTACATGGATAATCTGTATCAATATCTGGTCGAAGAGATCTGATCATTGCATAGATTCTGCGAAAGTAAATCCAGCTTCTAGATCTTCTTTGATCTCCAATACCTTTTTTTTGTAATGAAAGTTGTTGAAGATATTTCCTAGGAGCTGCAGCGCAAGTACGGGGCTTACTCCTCCGCCGTACAGCTGACCTAGAAGATTTGAGAATCTGTACATGTGAAATGTTTTTGTCACTCCTCAGATTGCCGGCAGTTTGATCATGATTTTGTCGATGACTATTTTGAATGGAAGGACAAAACGGTATGAAAATTTATAAAGCAACACCAATCCTATGATCCCTGCAGTAAGAAGAAATCGGTAGATTTTGAGGAATCCTGATATCCCCAGCATAAATTTGGTGATAGAAGGCAGGCTTTCTTGTGTCGGGAATAGTCCGACAACTGTCGGCATCACGTAAATCAATAATATTACCACTGCTATCACGGCGAATATCAAAAGAATTACCGGATAGGTTGCAGCTTTCTTAATCTTCTGATTTATCCTTTGCGTATTTTCCAATTCATCTGCAATTTCTCCAAGTACTTTTGGCAGGTTACCAATGGTTTCTGCTGCCTGGATGAGTGCAATTTCGTCTGGTTTGAATATGTAGTCATGATTTGCTAACGCTTGTGAAAAAGGTAATCCTTGCGTGAGCTGATTGATCAAATCATCTATAATAATCAAAAGTCATTTGTTGGTCTCTGATCTCTTTATGGATATCAATGCCTCTCTGATTCCCAATCCTGCGTTTTCCGCTAAGGCCAATAATCTGAAAAAATTTGTCTTGACTGCCAGGCTCGGCGCATTCAATTTGATAATCAACTTCTGGAAGAAGTCGGCTTTGATTATTTTCTGTTCAATGATTTCGCTCATATACGATAGATAATAGATTATAGATAAAAGATTTATTGTTTCATGGTAGTGTAGCTGTCTTGGAATTTTGTTTTGACGTATCTGTATACTTCATCAAGTGTTGTTATCCCTTTGATGACTTTGAATACACCATCTCTTTCTAGGTTGATCATTCCGTTTTGGAGAGTGAGATTCTCTATCTCAAATACTGATTTCCCATTGAGGAGCATATTTTTCAATTCCTCCGTGTAATCCATAAGCTCGAATAATCAGATTCTGCCTTTGTATCACAATCATCCGCATATCGGACACGTCTCCCCCGTTTTGGGATCTTTCCCTGTGCCTACGGTTATGATGCCTTTCTGGATAAAGGTATCCCGTTGTTCCTGGCTTATATTTCTTGCTAGGATTTCTTTCTTGAGCAGATCTGCGTTAAAGTTTTTGAAGCTATCTTTTGCATACGCAAATTTCGGATCGTCGAGCACTGATTTGGTGGTCTTACAATGTTCGCATACTCTTCTGGCAAGTCTTTCTGCCAAGACAAGATTGAAAGTACCTGCAAGCATATATGGTTTCGCACCTAAATTGTATACTCTGGTGATTGTCTCTGCAGCTGAATTGGTATGAATAGTAGAGAATACTAAGTGTCAGGTCATGGCCGATTCCATCGCCATATCCAAGGTCTCTTTATCACGAACTTCTCATACCATGATGATATCAGGATCTTGTCTCAGTCCTCATCTTAATCCACTCGCAAAAGTGAATCCGATATCTGCTCTGATCTGCGCTTGATTGAGTCCACGCATCTTGTTTTCCACTGGATCTTCGTAGGTGATGATATTCACTTCTGACGTATTCACATAATCTAGACACGCATACAATGTCGTCGTCTTGCCTGATCCTGTGGGTCCTGTCGCAAGGATGATTCCATTTGGGAAGCTCAGATTTTTGTAGATGATATTTAAATTACTTCCTTCTAGTCATAATTCTTCCAATGGTGGGATCTTAAGTGATTTGTCCACAATACGCATTTCCAGTTTTTCGCCTCGTACGGTAGGGAAAGTATTTGCACGGAGATCGACTTCTTTATCCGTCTGCGTTATTGCAGAAACTCTCGCATCTTGCGGTAGCCTTTTTTCATCTGGCCTCATCTGGCCGGATTCTATCTTAAACTTGGAAACGATGCTTTCATGAAGAGTTTTGGGATATTGCACGAGTTCTTCGAGGATGCCATCAATTCTGATCCTTATCCTACAATAGTTTTCCAGTGGTTCGATATGAATATCTGATGCACCTTTTTCTACGGCGATCGTCAAAAGATTATCAAAAATTTTCACTACATCTGATTGCAGAATCGCATCATCCAATCTTTGCTTGTAATCGATGTTTGCCATAAAGTATATACATATAGATAAAAGCACTTTGTGCGATAAACGCTTCGCGATAAAAGCTCACTCTGTCTGCCAGAGGCAGATAAATTCGCGATAAAACTTGTTTTTATTTGCTCTTTAATTATATTCGGAATTGAAAATATTGCAAATATTTGGGTTGACATTTTACTCTTTTTCGCTGTTAAACATGAGACGCACCATGGTTCGTCTCTACGCCGGTGCTTTATATATAAAATGATTGTTATGAATACTAATTTGGTGCTTA
>PFWQ01000002.1:22913-23055 GCA_002791215.1 candidate division SR1 bacterium CG_4_9_14_3_um_filter_40_9 | reverse complement strand
GATAGTAAAGGTACGACGATTTCTTTCATAGTGCGTGAAAGTAAAATATACAAACTGAACGCAGACGCTACAGAAGTATTTTATTCAAACGATGGAAAATCGCATCTCAATCTCGTCACCTGCATTCAAGATAAAGTTACAA
>PFWQ01000002.1:0-22746 GCA_002791215.1 candidate division SR1 bacterium CG_4_9_14_3_um_filter_40_9 | reverse complement strand
AATTTAACATTTAACATTTAAAATTATGGTAGCAGTCGATTATTATGCACTTTCTCTCGAAAAACACACGCAATACAAAGGCAAATTGGAAGTCCATTCCAAGGTTCCCCTCAATGATAGAAATGACCTCTCTACCTATTACACTCCTGGTGTGGCAGAGCCATGCAGACAAATACAAAAAGACCCTGAACTTGCCTACACATACACCTGGAAAAACAACGCCATCGCAGTCATCAGCGACGGATCAGCAGTTCTTGGACTAGGAAATATAGGATGAATCGCAGGTCTCCCCGTCATGGAAGGGAAAGCGATTCTCTTCAAAGAATTTGGGTGAGTAGATGCAATACCTATTGTTCTTGCTACGCAAGACGCTGATGAAATCATCAAAACCATAGAAAATATTGCACCAACCTTCTGAGGAATCAATCTCGAAGACATTAGCGCTCCGCGCTGTTTCTATATCGAGGAAGAGCTGAAAAAAAGATTAAATATTCCTGTATTTCACGACGATCAACACGGAACAGCCATCGTAGTCTTAGCAGGATTGATCAATGCTTTGAAATTGGCAGAAAAAGAAGTCGACAAAGTAAAAATTGTCATTTCATGAGCCGGCTCAGCAGGCATCGCCATCGGAAAATTACTTATCAAATACGGAATCAAAAATATAGTTATGCTCGATTCTGTAGGAGCCATCCACACATGAAGAACAGATTTGAACAAATATAAAGCCGATATTGCACAATATAATATCAATAATGAATCAGGAACATTGGCAGAAGTTATCGTCAATGCCGACGTATTTATCGGTGTAAGCCAGCCAAATGTTTTGAATGCTCACGATGTGAGAACGATGAATCAGAAACCAATCATCTTCGCGATGGCAAATCCAAATCCCGAAATTACGCCAATAGAAGCGCAAGCTGGTTGAGTATTTATTATGGCTACCGGTAGAAGTGATTATCCCAATCAAATTAATAATTTGCTGGCATTCCCTGGCATCTTTAGAGGAGCCTTGGACAAAAGAATCCCGCAGATTACTGATGAACACAAACTCGCAGCAGCAATAGCATTGGCAAATTATGTCCAGAATCCAAGCGTAGATAATATCATTCCTTCCGTCCTCGACAAAAATGTCGGAAACATCGTAGCCACGGCCGTAATGGCCGTGTAGAGACGTAAGATCTTACGTCTCTCTTTACCATATATAAATCCCATGCTCCACTTCGAAAATCTCAGCAAACTCGACACCCATCTCAACTATCTGAGCAAAAAAATAAAAAATCAGACTTGTCCCGCCATTTGCGGGAATCTTTTTCTCGTCGGTTGATGCATCAGAGATTTATTGCTCGACATCGAAGAAAATCCTACCGACATCGATCTCACCCTCGCTGGCAAACCAGAAGAAATCTACAAAAACATCGACAAATCAGGTCTCTCATGCTTCATAACAGAAAAATTCGGGACAATGACCCTCATAAAAAAGTCCAAAGTCCAAAGTCAAAAGTCCAAAGTCAATAAGAAAGAATCAATGATTTGATGACTTTCGACTTGATGACCTGATGACGAATATAAGTATGAGATCACTCCCATTCGCACAGAATGAGGCTACGACGACTGCCGTCACCCAGAAGAAATCACCCGGAGCAACGACATCTTATTAGATTCAAATAGAAGAGATTTCACCATCAATTGCATCTATTATACCATACAGACAATTCATGAATTGTCTCAACAAAAATCTCAATCCAAAATCAAAAAAGATTCCAAAACCTCTGCACCTATGCCCCTATGCACCTCTGATTCCTTTCTAAAATTACTAGACAAGCATTGATTTGTATTCATTCGTGATTTGAATTTATATATCCTCCAGGACCACAATTATATCGCCAAACTTTTCAAGGAGTGAATATTCCAGGAAGATTTTTTGAGCTATCTAGAAAATGTGGCACCGGACGCGACTTGCAAAATCAAAGATACCTTCAAGGCATCTGACAACATAAGATTTGTCATAGATCCGCACAAAGGAATCCAAGACCTGGTCAACAAAAAAATCCAAACGGTTGGAACAGCAGACAAGAGATTTAACGAAGACGCATTGAGAATCATAAGAGCATTGAGATTTCCAAATATCCTCAATATCAAACTCAGAGACTATTACAGTAAAAATTCGCTCAAAGCCAAAAAATTCTTCGACTACAACAGAGAGACACGGCAAAGCGCAAAAAGGAATGCTCACCTCGTGGAAAATGTAGCCAAAGAAAGAATAAAAGACGAAATAACGAAAGTGTTTGTCAACGCAAATCCATTCTGATTCATCGCCTTACTGGACGAAATACATCTCTTGGAATATCTTTTCCCTGCGCTGTATGAAACCAAACATATCGAACAGCCGACCAGATATCATCCATTTGATATTTACACGCACTCCTTGCTCGCACTCTATGAAATCCAGAAGATAAATCCCGATTATCTCGTCAAACTCGCAGTCCTCTATCACGATGTAGGCAAGGTAGGGCAATTCGACGCATACAAAGCAGATCTCTCCAAAGAGGATATCAGAGAGATTTTGTCAGGGCCGCTCAATCACAGAAAAAGCTGACCGGAACTGGTGAAAAAAGACTTCAGCAGACTCTGATTCTCCAACAAAGAGATTGATGACATTTCACGATATGTCTCCCAGCATCACAGACCAGAAGAATTCCTAAGAGCAAGGCCTGCCCCGCACAAAGATGCGGGGGATGAAAACAAGACTAAGAAACTCAGAAAATTCCTCAGCGAAGCTGGATATGAAAGAGCGCTCAACGTACTGGATATCTGCATCGCAGATAGGATGGGACAATACAATCCTCTGCAATCAAGCAATGATGTTGGCGATGTCTATAAAACAGTAGGAGAGCTGAATATCCTCCACGAATCCGAAGGACAATTCACCATGAAAAATCTCGCCATCAAAGGCGACGACCTCATTAAAAAATTCAAACTCAAACCCGGCCCGGAAATAGGCAAATACCTCAAACTAGCTTTTGAACGAGCCATGCACGACATCAGCAAAAAGAATAATAAAAAAGCTATTTTTGAATTTTTGAAATGAATTGTAAAATAACAAACCCCCTAAATCCCCCTTCACAGGGCGGACTTGAAGGAGAAAATTCTTTAAAAGAAATTAAATTAAGTTGAGGTAGATTGTAGTTACTACCCAAACAAGCTTGAAATGTAATGAAAAATTGTTGTGGTAGTGACTATCCAGGCTTCAATCAAAAATATAAATTATATTTTTGAAGGAGCCTGTACAATAGCGTCCATGCACCAGTCAATAAAAAGATAGGAAGCACACGCTTAGTCACAGCCCGCAATCAGAGTTTACCCCGCAGAAGTGCGGGGAGGGGTTTTTTGGCTTCTTTTTTGACCCGGGAGCAAAAAAGAATGCGCCCAGCCGGCGAGGCGATAAAAAGAAAAAAAACACCTATTTATTACACACAATTAGATGAACAAATTATTTTATAAGACAATTAATATTCACACCACCTTCGAACTGCCAAAGATCAAATGATCAAGATTTATCGGAGATATTTTTCATGTAGAAAATAAGGATGACGTAGAACAATTTCTACAACAGATAAAAGACAAATACCCAGATGCAACGCATCATTGCTACGCATACAAATACGATGTGAAACACGCGCTCGACATCTTCGGCAACACCGTTTTCTCGACCAAAGAGAACAAAGCGAACGATGACGGCGAACCGACAGGCACCGCGGGAAAACCGATACTCAACACCATCGAGAAGAATCAGATTTTTAATGTCTTGATAGTCGTCACGAGATATTTTGGAGGAACGATGTTAGGCGCTGGAGGTCTGGTCCAAGCTTATGGCAATTGTGCAAAGAAAACACTGGAAAACACAAAGACACAAGAAGCTGAAATACTCACCACGATACAGTTCACATACAACTTTGATTTCATGCCAGCCATCAGGAATCTCTTGAATAAATATCATACCAAGATCATAGAAGAAAAATATGACAAAGACGTTTACATGAAAATATCACTCAACAGCTGATATCTCACAGGATTCAAAAAAGATATTTTCGACATTTCCAAAGGGACAGTGTCCGTCATTACGAACGCAGTGAAGTAATCTAAAGCAATTTGTTTTGCAATTTAAAAAATTTTTTGTATAATATCACTTCAGTAGCAAAAGTGCTACGAACTATTTTGGCCGTCATTGCGAGGCACGAAAAAATCTATTTGTAATTTAAAATTATTTGAGCCATGGATTTTGATACAAAAAAGAATTATTATGAAATCTTATGAGTGTGAGAAGACGCTTCCGCCGAGGAAATAAAAAAAGCTTTCAAAAAAGCAGCCGTCCAACACCATCCAGACAAGTGAGGAGATAAGAAAAAATTCCAGGAAGCTAATGAAGCGTACCAGGTACTTTGAGACGAAAAGAAAAAAGGCCAATACGATGCTATGAGAAAAGGCGGATACAGTGGATGAGGAGCCGGATGATTCGATTTTTGAGGATTTGGATGAGACGGAGGTGTGGATTTCGGCGACATCGATTTATGAGATATCATGGGTAATTTTTTCTGATGAGGATTCGATGGATGAGGAAGATGACGCAGAAAGAGCACTGTCGGAGAAGATGTAAAAGTTGCTATCAATATCACCTTCGAAGAATGATACCTCGGTACAAGCAAAAAAGTTGCGTATGGTAGACTCGTAAAAGTAAAATGAGTCCAAGAAAGAACATGTGCGACCTGTAACGGTCACTGAGTAGTCACTCAACAAGCCCACACTCCTTTTGGCGTCATGCAGACGCAATGAGCATGCCCTACCTGCGGATGAGCAGGAAAAACATTCATCAAGGGTGGGAAAGAGTTCAAAAATGGCTGACTAGAAAAGCAAAGAGAGATCATAGAAGTGAAAATCCCAGCCGCCATCAAGGATGGCTCATATATAAAATTTACAGGCAAGGGAAACGAAGGAATGTCAGGTCAGAGCGGCGATCTTTATGTAAGAATTGATATAGCTTCGTCAAAATTCTATGAAAGAAGATGAGATAATCTGTATATACACATAAACATTACGATCTTTGATCTCATCCTTGGAGGAGAAGTCTGAGTCAATCATCCAGAAGGGAAGATAAAAGTAAAAATACCGAAAGGGACACAAATCGGAGATATGGTCAAAGTAAGCGGTAAAGGATTTGGAATTGGATGATTATTCCACAAAAGATGAGATATGTTTTTGGTTACAAAAGTCGAAATTCCGAAGAAATTAAGCAAGGAACAGGAAAAAATGTGGAATGAATTAAAAAATAAACAATAGATAATTTATCCTCCTTTGCGAAAGGAGGAGGTATCCTTTAGGATGGAGGATTTCCAAGTAAAAAAATCCCTCTCCCCTGCGGGTTTCTCCCTTTAAAAAGGGAGACAATAAGACATTTACCATTTTAATTTTTCAAATCATGCCAATAAAAATAGCGATTTCCTGAGCCGCAGGCGCATGAAAATCAAGCGTCATCAGGCGTATTGTAGAGGAATTCGGATATAGCACATCTGATTTATGACAAGTCATGAGAGAAAGAGCGGTGGAAAAAGGAATGACAATCGCCGAATATGACAAAATAATAGAGAAACATCCCGAAGAGGATGTCAAAATCGATAATGATTTCAAAAAAATCGTGAAATGAAGCAAAAAAAATATTATAGTAAGCTGGAGAATGGGATTCCACTGCCTACCCGAGGTACTCTCTATTCGGTTGGACGTAAGCCCGAAAGAGTGAGCCAGAAGAATTTTCTTACAAAACAGAGGAAAACAAGAAAAAGCATATAAAAACGTAGGAGAAGCCATGAAGGCCAATGAAGATAGGATGAAAAGACTGAAGAAAAGACTTCTGAAGGTATATTGAGTAGATTTCACAGATAAGAAAAATTACACGATAGTCATCAAGACCGACGGACAAAGCATAGAAGAAACGGCTCAAGTAGTAATAAAAGCCGCCAAACAGTTTCAGAAAAAAACTAGGCACTAGGCACTCGTTACTCCGCACTGGTCCTCCGGACCATTATTATATAAATTTTCAGGGTTTTTGGTGCTTGTAATACGACATTTTCTCTCTCAAAAAAGCCCAAAAATTGATTTTGACGGTGTTTTGAGTATAATTATAGTCAGCTACTCGAATATTTCCGAAATGTAGTTCGAACGCCAATCCTGCATTTCTGCAGATTGGGTGTGAGAACTATGCCGCAAAGCGGCGCAATGAGGAAGTATCGTTGTAGCGACTATATATTATTTCTAATATAAGATATGAGCAACAACGCTACTATTATAATCATTATCATATGAGCAGGCTTAATCTTTCTTGGGTTGAGTGTTTTTTACAAATTAGTGGCATTAGCGCTTACCAAAAGACATAGAAGGAAGCAGGCAGATAAGCTGAGATTCCTCAAGGTAAAGATGCCACAGCTCAGAGTAGCCAAATCCACAGAATCAGAGATCACTGATGTGATACAAAACATGAAGCAGAATATCCAATATATGAATCAGCTGTATAAGAGTTTGTATTCTATCCAGGAACACAGTATCCATGAAGACAATCTGATGTACAAGATCTTCGGACCTTGGTATCATAGAAACATGATAAAAAATAGTTTACGATGACAGAATTATATGAGTCTTGAAATGATCGTAGAAAATGAAATCATCAAATTCATCATAGGAGTTCCCGAAGACCACCTAGAAAACGTAGAAAAGATGATATCGACATTCTTCATCGGTTCAGTGGTGGAGATGATTGATCAGCCTAAACTTTTGGAAGCAGGAAAATATATGGCATGAGGGGAATTCATCCTTACCAAGAAAAGCGCCTACCCTATCAAGACCTATGATGCCTTTGAGGCAGATCCTATGGAAAGTATCCTTTCAGCATTCTCCAAAACGACTAAAGACGAAAAATTAGCACTGCAGATACTCATTGCGCCGACTCTGGAGAACCAATCCAAGAGATTGAGAAAAGAGATTGAGGCGATCAAAGAAGGAAAGCGTGGTCGGTTGATATTCAGGATCATCAAATCCTTGCGGAGCGCAACCATATCTGACGCAAAAGATGAAAAACAAGATGCAGAAAAAGATAAGAAGATATCATTCTCACAGCAAGAACTGTGAGACTTGGACAAAAAAGTAGAGGACGAATTATTTTCCGTCAAAATCAGAGCTTTGGCTACCTCCGAGGCACCGGATAGACCCGAGAAGATTATCAATGACCTTGCGAGATGATTCAATCAATATGCGTATGTTGGATTGAATAATTTCCACTTCAAAAAAACATGAGGCATCAAGAACTTCGCAAGAGAATTCATCCAGAGACTCTTCTTCACGGACTCTAGTCTATGGAACAATCTAAAATCATTCGGCAAAAAAAATATCCTGAATGTGAAGGAACTCTCCTCTATCATTCACCTACCAAATTCCAAATTCAACAGAAGCCCTCGTATTCAACGACAAAGATATAAGATAATCGCAGCACCGGAAAATATCCCAGCAGAAGGGATATTGCTCGGTCACAATCTCTATGCGGGTATCAAGAAAGAGATAAGGATTATGACGAGCAATGATGATAGATTCAGACATGTGTATGCCTTAGGGCAGACAGGTTCGTGAAAAACGACACTTCTCATCACATCCGTTCTGGAAGATATCAAACAAGGCAATGGATTCTGTTACATCGATCCACACGGCGATGCGATAGACAACATCATGGAACATTTTCCCAAAGAAAGAATAGATGACTTGATTTATTTTGATCTTTCCAATACTGAATATCCGCTTGCTTTCAATCCATTGGACGGAGCAGAAACAGAAGACGAAAGAGATGTCATCACCAACGACCTTGTAGAAATGTTCGTATCGATGTACGGAGAAGAGATATTCGGACCACGCATACAAGATTACTTCCGTAATGCATGTTTCTTACTCATGGAACAACCGGAAGGATGAACTCTCGTAGATATCATGAGACTCTTTACCGACGACGCCTATGCAGAATCCAAAATAAGGAACATAAAAAATCCTGTCATCACGGCACGGTGGAATAAGACCTACAAGAAGATGGGAGAAAGAGAAAAGGCAGAAATCATACCATTCATCCAAGCAAAATTCTGACCATTCACGACAGGTACCTACATTAGGAATGTCATCGGTCAACCGAAATCAGCATTCAACTTCTTTGATGCCATGAATGAGAAAAAAGTGATTCTTGTAAAATTAGCGAAGTGATTAACTTGAGAAATCAATTCACAACTCATAGGTAGGATGATAGCGATGCAGATCAAATTATCAGCACTCAAAAGAGCTGCACTCGAACACAAAGATAGAATTCCTTATTTCCTCTACATCGATGAATTTCAGAATTATGTATCCAAATCCATCGAGAGCATCTTATCAGAAGCCAGAAAATATAAACTCGGATTAACAATCGCCCATCAATATATCGAACAGCTCAAACAGAAATGACTCGGTGGAGAATTAGATCTTTCCAAGACAGTTTTCGGTAACGTCGGAAACTTATTTATATTCAAAATCGGTGCGCCCGATGCAGAATTCCTGGAGAAAGAGATGGCTCCGGAATTTTCGCAGATGGATCTCGTCAATGCAGACGCGCATAGGGCCGCAGCCAAAATAGCCGTCAACAATCAGCAGACCAGACCGTTCAGTTTCCAGACAAGATTGCGATTCAAAGATCCCAAGATAAGCACACCGGAAAAGATAGAAATCATGAAACAGATTTCCGCCCTCAAGCGATGAACCAAAAGGGAATTGGTCGATAAAGAAATTTATTTCAGAGTAGGAGTTTAAAAATTAACTGATGACTGATAAGAGACTGCCCTATTTTTAGAATATTTCATCTTTGCGTCTACCTGTTTTTTGATCTATATCATATGGCAAAAGTCTTTGGACATTTGATTGATCAGATGCTATCTTATTTTCAACTACTCATATATCTTCAGATTCTGCTGTAGGCACCACCTTATTTGCAACAAACTTTTTTTCCTTAGGTATCTGTTTAATAAGATTATCAACACATTTCAAATTCATCTTTTTATTCTCTCCTCTAGGCAAAAGTTTAACAAAAAGTTTTCTAAGTGTATTAAGATCAATAGGCGGTTCATGTTTTCATTGCACAGGAGATTCAAATCCAGCCTTCGCATGCCTCAGATATCACGCATAAAATCGGAGTCTATCGGGATTATCAAATATTTTATCTATAAATTTTTTACCTGCCAGTTCTCATCTTTTGCTTTTCCTCCCGAAAAATACTTCAGAGAATCCTGATCTGGATGTGATAGTGCCATTTGATAGCGACACAAGCATATCAGCTAATTTAGTGGCATCGGGGTCCTTTCTGGAGACAACGACAGCTTCTCAGAGTCCCTGTCTTTCATATCATAGAGGGATTCATCAAGAATTATATATACGATGTTCTATAGTATCAGAATGTATCTTGCCTTTGAGAGCTCTTATCTTATGATTGTGATCAGCAATCATTTTTTTCAATATATCTCCATCCTTTTTCATAATTTCCATCAATCTATCCGCGACACTGCATTTCAAAATATTGCAGGCGAGATACCTAGGGTCCGTCTTTTCATACGTGTCCATCTGCTGGATGATGGAAGCAGAAAAAGTTTCCAAAATCTTTTTTTTAGAATCGAGATTAATATCTGTCGTATGCATTTTCAAAGACTCAATAAGTTGGACGACAGAATCTGCTCATTGTTTTTGTGCTAACTCATTGGCGATTTTAACTACCAGATTATTATCATCGGCGGCCTTTAATTTTGTCATTACAAAAAAACAACAATAAAAGTATGGCTTATCATATAAATATTAGCACGATAAAGTCAAGCTATTAGAAGAAATTTTACAAGTTATACAAACTCTTAAAATTCTTCTCTACAATAGCCTCCAAATCCACTTCAATCCCCCAATCTCCATACAATCTTCCAATCTCCTCATAGATATATTTCACATTTGCAGGATGATTCGTTTCTCAGCGAATCGCTTGAGGGGTCAGCCACGGCGCATCAGTCTCCAAAAGCAAACTTTCCAACGGTACAAGCTTCAGACTTTCACGCAAAGCGTCGGCCTTTTTGTAAGTGATATTCCCACAAAACCCAATATATAATTTCCAATTCAACTTTGTACTTTCTACTTTCAACTTTTGAACTTCGTTGGGTCAGTACCCCCAACAATGGAAGTAAATCGTCGAATCAGAATACGCGCGAAGTACATCCATAGTCTGATCAAACGCATCTCTCGAATGGACAACCAAAGGCAAATCCAATTCACGAGCCAATTCGCATTGCATAGCAAAAAGTTTTTTCTGAAGATTCAATCTCTCCAGGGATCAAGGATAATGCAAATCTATGCCGCATTCTCCTATTGCGGCAATATACTCTTTATTTGCCTTGTAGAGCGTTCTCAATTCATTCATTTTCTCTTCAATATTTTCTTCCATTCAGCATTCTCCAGGATGTCGACCAAGGGTCGTTTTCACAATTACTTTAGAAAAGCCCTCCTCGGAGGAGGGTTGGGAGGTCACAGACTTAGCGATTTCGATACCTTGGATATTATACGATTCGCTCGCTCACGAATTCACCAGTCCCGCTCCTCCGGCTTCGATGAATTTCTGTAGATATGATTTCCAATCTGCAATTAAAGGTTCGGCATTCAAATGCGTATGCGCGTCGAATAGTTTCATACAAAATAGTGAACAACTAAAAGTTAACAGTGAACAGTTTTCTAAGCTCTAAGGTCTAAGTTCTATTTTTCCTTGCTTTAATTTTACATTTTCGTAAACACTATTCAACTATTTTCAACGATTTTTAACAATTTTCATCTATCATTATGTGAGGAGCTATCGTATTAGGAATCATCATGTTTATGCTATTAGTAATCATCCATGAAATAGGCCATTTTATCGCCGCCAAAAAAAGCGGAGTGAAGGTGGAAGAATTCGGCATCGGGATACCTCCCAAAGTAATGACGCTCCGGAAAGACAAATCAGGGACAAAATATACACTCAATCTCATCCCATTATGAGGCTTTGTAAGACTCAAAGGAGAAGATCCGGAGAACCCAGAGACATTTAGAGCCAAAGATAGTTTCATCAAAGCAAAACTCTGGAAAAAGATAATCATCCTGCTTGCAGGCATCAGCATGAATGCTATCGCAGCATGGCTTATCTTCACGACTATTTTCACTTTAGGGACCAAACCGATTCAAATAGTGCCAGACAATATGGTCAAAGGGAATATCCAAAGTTTCCTTACGCCGACGAAATATTTCCTTTATAAACAATGATTGATAACGGGAGATATAGAAAAAGATGTGGTCATCGAAGATATCTATGCAGATTGATTAACAGACCACGCCGGGATACAATCAGGAGATACCATACTTCTCATCAACGATATCAAGGTCAACACACAGAACATTGAAAAAACACTCAAGGATCATATCGGCACAACATTTGACTTTACTTACAGACACGGCTGACAGATAATAACAAAATCTGTTACCTGCCCACAAGACAACTGTATTCTAGGAATCATGTATATCTCATCGATCAATCCGGCGAATATAAAAGAGATAAAATTCCCACTGATGACAGCCATGAAATATGGGGTCAAAGAAGTACGAGCACAGACGAAGATGACATTCTGATTTTTAGGAACCTTTGGCAAAAGCCTTATAACATTAAAACGGACTAATATCCAAGAATCGCTCAACAAAATGACCTGACCGGCAGGAGCGGTGAAAATATGAGAAATGATTTTGAGCGCTGGCGGACGAAAAGTCTATCTAGGATTCGCTGGCATGATTTCATTGGCACTGGCGATATTCAACATTCTTCCTATCCCGGCGCTTGATGGAGGAAGACTACTTGGAGTATTTATCCAGCGGATCGGAAGACTCAAAGAAGAAAAATATTTCAATATCGAATGATATATCAATCTGGCATTCTTCATCCTGCTTATGGGACTTGGAATCTATATCCTCCTCCAAGACTTGGTAAGGATGTGGGGTATCAACATTCCATTCATAGGATAATTTCAAAAAAGATAGAGCAATTCTCGCCACTCTATCTTTTTTTATATTTGAATCCATCGTTCCATCGTTCTATAAATCTATCATTCTATTTCTTATACACCAAATTCCACAAAGCTGCTAATGCGCATCCAATATTTAATTTTATTAACCACGGAAGAAAAGGTAAGAAAATAAATGATAACAAGAGGAATTATAGGAATTCAATGGATGATATCAAGAAAAAGTATTGAAAGCGAAAGCAACTTTGTTATATAAAAAACATTGTTTGTTAACTCAGTTCACTCAGTTTACTCATTTTACGCATTATTTATGGAACAGAAAGAACTCATCCAAAGTCTCAACAAGTATCGGAAAGATAATGATATTTTCAAGAGATCCATTGAAGAAAGATCTCCAAAATTCACATCCATCACCTATGATGGGCCACCTTTTGCATCAGGGACTCCGCACTTCGGGCATGGAATCACCTCGTCTATGAAAGACGCAATTTTGAGATACAAAACGATGAAAGGATATAGAGTAAACAGAGACCGATGATGGGATTGTCATGGATTACCGGTAGAAAAAGCGGTGGAAAAACATCTCGGCATCGATGGGAGGAAAGACATAGAAGAAAAAATCTGAATCCAAAAGTTTGTGGAAGAATGCAGAAACTACGTAAGCAATACCAGCAACGAGCGAAGAACTTTCGTTGATCAATTAGGAAGACGGGCTGATATGGATCATGCGTATTACACGATGGATCTCAGTTTTATGGAATCGACACTTCGAGCATTCCAGACGATGTACAATCAGAATCTTGTGTATAAAGGATTCAAAGTCCAACGATATTGTCCTAGCTGTGCAACGACCTTAGCAAACAATGAAGTGAATGAAGGATATAAGGACCGCCAAGATCCAGCCATCACTATAAAATTCAAAGTTAAAAGTTGAAAATCTCAAAGTGAAGATGACGACGAAGTTAGTGATGATGGATTTGTCCATACTACAAGAGCACTTATTAAAAACGAAAAAGGAGAATATTTGGTACTCTTCGATCCAAGACGGAGTGGACTTCGGAGCTTGCCATGAGGAAGAGTCAAAAAATGAGAAACAGCAGAACAAGCCGTTACAAGAGAAGTGGCAGAGGAATTGTGAGTGCAAGTAGTTTCTGCTTCTTACCTTTGAGCTAGAAAACTCATCAGCACAAATAAATATAACCTGTTATCTCATTATTTCGAGATAGTTATTTCATGAACGCCAAAAATCCAAGAAACAAATAATCATGTCAAATTGGAATATGCTGAAATCATACATGACGAGAACAGTTTATGATTCGCCGTCAAAATCGAGAACACCATCATCTCAGATGAACATGAGCTACTGGAACATTTCAATGTTTTCCATACCATCAAAAACGTTCTACCTCATCTCAAAGATTTATGAGCAGAGATGAAAACTGCAGATGTAAATGTCCTCGCATGGACGACTACGCCTTGGACCTTACCAAGCAACATGTTTGCCGCTGTAGGAAGCCAAATTCACTATGTAATGCTTTTTGATAAATCATCCAAAGAATATTATATTCTGGCTGAGAATCTCATCAAACAATTTTATAAAGATGCCAATGAATATATCCTGATCAATATCGTCAAAGGGAAAGAATTAGAATGAACAACCTATGAACCACTTTTTCCTTACATCAACCAAAGCAAAATTCCACAGCACTACAAAGATCAATTTTTCAGGATCATCACTGGAGAATTCGTCAGTACCGAAGATGGAACAGGAATCGTACACATCGCACCAAGCTTTGGAGTCGAAGATTTTGAGGCGGTAGCGCAATTTTTGCCTAGAGAAGAAGCCAAAAAACGGCTCTTTTTGCCGGTCAATGAATATGGAGAATTCACTGATGAAGTTCCAGACTGGAAATGAATGAGAGTATATGATGCCAACAAAGATATCATCCAAAAACTCAAAGATGAGAAAAAGTTAATCGGTCAGAGATCATACAATCACTCCTATCCGCATTGTCGGAGATGCGATGCACCGCTTGTAAGTAAGGCAGTCACAAGTCGGTTTATCAAAGAACCGAAATTACAACCGCTTACCGTTCCGCATGCGCAAGACATAGGATTCATACCAGAAGCCATCAAGAATAGATTCGTAGATGTGCTCCAGACTGCGCCAGACTGGAATCTCTCAAGAAATAGATATCGAGGCTCTCCACTTCCCATACGGGAAGTAGTCCAAAGTCCAAAGTCCATAAAGTCTATAAAGTCTGATGAAAAAACCTTCAACCTGATGACTTGATGACCTTCGACTTTACAGATTGACGACGATGACCGCATCGTCGTAGGGACACTTGAAGAACTTTTCCAAAACACCAAAACCTGATCAAACAACATCACCAAAAATATCATAGTAAGACATGGTAGAACCGACTACAACGAAACATGAATTTCAGATAGCTATAGTCATGCCAAACTCAGCGCACATGGACAGAGACAAGCAAAGACGATAAGCAAACAGATTTTGGCTTTAAAGAAAGATAACCTCGTCATAGTAGTTTCTCCGCTAGGAAGAACATTTGAAACGATACTCCCATATCTAGAGAAAAGATATGGTGATCAAGTGCCAGCACTCCAAAAGAAATATGAAGAGATCCAAAAAATTTATCAAGACCTACGAAACAAGAAAGAAATCCAACACTACATACAAAAAACCGACACGCAAAAACTTTTTGAAATACACGAAAAGATACGGGCAGATTTTAGAATCACAGATGTCATAGTTCCCGAACTACAGGACAAAGTATGGATCCCTCACTTGACGACCAGCAGACCAATGAATGAGAAACTTACGCCAGAAGGAGAATGTATGAATGACATACAAGCAAGGATATCATCGTATGTTCATGAAGTGAATACTAAATTCGCAGGCAAGACTATAGTTACGGTAACGCACGAAGATTCATATATCTTCATACGCAAAACATTCAAAGATTTCGATTATCTCCACAAAAAACATGATTACGAACCAAAAAATGGAAACATATACATTTGTTATCGGGACAATGACAGAAATACAGAGGTTGACCTACATAAACCATACATCGATAACTATCGGTTTAAGAAATGAGTGAAAGAATATCGTAGAATTCCAGAAGTGATGGATTGCCGATTTGAATCAGGCGCGATGCCATTCGGCCAATGCAATTATCTCGGCACTCGTAACTCGAAACTCGGCACTGAAGGGAAGAAGCCCTTGGTGTATCCAGCAGACTTCATCATTGAAGGACTAGACCAGACCAGAGGGCGATTCAGAACTTTGCACGTTGTCGGTAATGCCGTGATGGGAAAAAATTCATTCAACAACGTCATCATCAACTGAATGGTACTTGCCGAAGATGGCAAAAAAATGTCAAAGAAAATGAAAAACTATCCTGATCCAGATTATCTGTTCAATAAATACGGAAGCGACGCATACAGATTATATATGCTCAGCTCTCCAGGAGTCAGAGCAGAACCGGTGAAATTCAGCGAGAAAGGAGTTGATCAGATTTACAAAGATTTTACTGCCGCGATTCTCAATGCTTACAAATTTTTTGAAACCTACGCCAAAGTAGATAATTTTTCGTATAATAAACCGACCACCTATTTTCTCAGACATGGAGAATCAGAGTGAATGGACGCAGAATCAAAGTTGACGGCACAAGTCAAAGAAGATATGCAAAAAAATGAATTCATAGAAAAGGCATTAAGGATGCATCCTGACATCATCTATAGTTCACCATTTACGAGAGCAAAACAGACCGCAAAAATCATCCAGCTCATCATCAAAGATCATCTCGGCAAAAAAGTAAAAATCAAGATCGATGACAATTTAGGCATCGTAGAGACGGCCCATGGGGCATCTAATGCATATCAGAAAATCATTAAGAAAGAGGCGTGAAAAAATGTATTGCTCGTTTCACACATTCCGCAATTTGAAGATATCTGGAATGGATATTATCCAGGCAACAAATGAACGAAAATCGGCAGATGAGAATGCATCAAACTCCCTAGCTACAAAATCACGAACGAATTGGATAAACGGATTCTCGCAGAGCTCAATAATCTAGGAATAGAATTGGAACTTCAGATGGATAAATATGTATTGGACAATGCAGCGAAGCTCGTATTAGGGTTCATCGACAAATTAAACAATCGGTACATCAGAAGATCTAGAAGAAGATTCCGAGCATCAGGTATGGACGAAGACAAAACATCCGCATACAATACCATGTTTGAGGTGCTGGAGAATTATATGAAGATAGCGGCGCCATTCGCTCCATTCATCACAGAACACATCTACCTTGAACTCCAAAAATTCAAACACGACCCGCTTGACGCGATCCGCGACTCAAAAAGTGTCCATCTAGAACATCTACCGCTTCCTTCAATTCATTACATCAACAAGGACCTTCTTTCAGAGATCGAAACTGTTAGAAGAATCATCTCTCTTGGCTTATTCATCAGATCGAAAAATAGGATCGCAGTCAAACAGCCGCTCGCAAAAATTGAATTAAAAATAGATGGATAAAATTTGATCAAAATCGATCAAAATGGTTAAAAATTGTATTCTCAAATTTTATCAACTTTTATCAAGTTTCATCAATTTTTATCTATTTATTCAGCCATGAGAGAACCCGGCGAATATCAAGATCCTGACCTCTACATCCAGGGGGAGAAAAACACATTAGATGAATCTGAACCAGAGATTGTAGAGAATTTTCAGACCGAATTAGACTGAGACCCAACCCCGCAAACCGGATAGCAGGGTGAGGTCGAAGCTATACCGACGACTTTAGATGCTGTAACCAGGCAGTATTGCAGGGTTGAAGATTTCTAAAGCAGGCGGTACGGAATAAAATTACGCTTGCAAAGACCACGTCTTTTGCTATAAGATACTACATCTTTATTCTTTAGTTTTTAAAAACATACAATGGCTGTAAAAAAGACACCTATCAAAAAAGTTGCTTTCAATAAAGCAAAAGTGAACAATTTCAAAAAAGTTGTTAAGGCTGAAGCGAGAGTGATCGGCAAAGAAGGCAAAGAGTTTGGTCACAAAGTAGGCACTCGACGGGAAACTTCCAACACTGAAGAAAAAGTATACACTATCCTCGGGATTCTCTTGTTGATTTTCGGACTCTATGTGCTGAGACAGATGATAGGAGGAATGATCTTGATCGTAATAGGTATCCTATTCGTTACAGGTTTCTTCATGAGAAAAAAAGGTAAATAATTAAAAAAAATAATAAGTTTCTTAAGAAAAAGCGGCATGTCATTGCGAACGAATGTGAAGTAATCTCGCCGTTTTTTTTCAATTGATAAATTTCCTCCAATCCATAATGTACTTTCGTCCTTTTAGTCCTTTTCGACCTTTTTGTCCTACTACATGAGTCAATTAACCGATGACATTTTATCCCACCTCGACATCGTCGATGTGGTTTCCAAATATGTCCCCCTCAAAAGAGCCGGAGCAAATTTTACTGCATGCTGCCCATTTCATAACGAGAAGACGCCTTCCTTTATGGTCTCCCCTGCCAAGCAGATCTTCAAATGTTTCGGCTGTGGAAAGGGTTGAAACGTACTTACCTTCGTGCAGGAAATCGAAAGGATCGATTTTCGGGACGCAGTGAAGGAATTAGCGAAGCTGGGCAATATCAACCTCGAAAAATATCAATTGGACAGGCAGAAGGTCGAAGACTATGCTGACGAAAAAGAGAAGATCAAACGCATGCATACGCTCGCTCAGCAATTCTTCACAGATGAACTCAAAAAGAACATTCACGCACTCACCTACCTCAGAGAACAAAGAAAACTTGACGACAAAGCCATCAAATATTTTGGCATAGGATATGCACCAGAAAGCCACTACGCTTTGCTCCAATTCCTCAAAAGCAAGGGCTTCAATGACAACGATCTTATCCAAGCATCACTAGCCAAGAAGGGACAAAATCAGGATATCTATTCTTTTTTTAGACATAGAATCACTTTCCCTATTTATGATACCATGCAGAATGTCATAGGATTCAGTGCAAGGATCGTAGATCCCAACGATAAACCCAAATACCTCAACAGCGCAGAACACAAAGCTTACGACAAATCCAGCGTTCTTTATGGGCTCAATCGGGTCAAAAACAACGTGAAAATGCACACCGAACATTCGGGGCAAATCATCATCGTCGAAGGACAGATGGACGTCGTAGGACTCACGAGATTGGGCTTCCCCATAGGCGTTGCAACAAGCGGGACATCACTCACTGAACAACACATAAAACTCCTCAAGAGATATACGGACAATCTGTATCTGCTCTTTGATAGCGATCAAGCTGGCCAGGCAGCGACAATCAGAGCACTTTCCATCGCGTACCAAAACGATATCTTCCCCAAAAAAATAACACTACCAGCACCAGCAAAAGATGCCGATGACTTAGCAAATGTAGAAAATGGAGCAGAACTTTTCAAAGAACAATTCGAGAATGCTCAAGACGGCTTCACGGCAGTCTTCGAAAATCTCCAAATCTCCCATAATCTCAAATCTCCTATCGACAAACAAAAAATCCTGAATACAATGTTCGGGCTTATCATCAACATAAACAGCGTGCCTATGCAAGATCATTATCTCCACATTCTCGGAGAAAAACTAAATCTCGCCTATGAAGTTCTACTTCCACAATATAAACAATACGCCAAGAACGACGGTAAATTCATCACCCGCCAGATGGACAAGAAATCATCCCGAAACGTCGGGACCAAAACATATCAACCTGACAGAGAAGAACTGGTAAATGCGCTTTTTGAAGGTGGATTCATCAATACTTACGTTCAAACTCCCGAACTCCGATCTCCACTCATCGACCTGATGCAAAAATTACCGTCAAAAGTCATAGAGACACAAGATCTTTCCCCACTCCAATTGCGACGGGAAAAGGAGCTGGAAGACAAAAATGAATCCAGACAATTACAAGTCATCAAACAGATCATCGGCAAAACGCTCCAATTCCGCATCCAACAGATACTTAAGGACAAAAATATTTCCAATGACGACAAACAATCTCTCCTCAAACTTAAAAAAATACTTGAATAAATAAGTATATGTTCCTCCCCTTTCTTTAAAGGGAGGTTGGGGGATTTGGTATTGACATTTGACAGAAAATATGTATCATCTAAAACAGAATGATACGTAATCATTTCTGTAAAACAAAATTATAACAATTTAAATCAAAATAAAAATGAAAATAACAAAAGTTATTACAATGTTCGTCATAGCAATGACGATGTGTACAGTAGCAATGGCTCAGATTAGCGTAAGCTGGACCAAGTCCATTAGTGGACAGAAGATAACAGGCATATCTGGATTGTACACAGTAAGTACAAGCGGATTCAACTATGAAATTCATTCGTGGGATGCCACCGGCAACCATACGAAGCTTACCCAAGGCACAATTTTTGAATCCCCCAAGGTGCTGTCGTTCAACGACAAAATCCTTCTTAGTGGAGGCCAGGGCGAATCTGTGAAAATAATGAATTCTACCGGTGTAGTATTGATTGACACCGTGGTTAACGCTCATTTGAGCATCTTCCAGATGGAAGGAAGAATTCAGTATTTCCATACAGGAAATTCACTGGTAAGAGTTGCATACACTACCCAACCGGGACAGTCTGGAACATATTCCACGAAAGTGGAGACCTTTACAGATAATCTGGTTCTTACGAATTCCGTTGAATATGTAGGAATGCGATTCACTGGCGTTTCGGGAAACTTCTTGGCTGGCAACATGAATGGCAAAGGGAAGCTGCTTGTTATAAGCGACACAAGCATCTCCAAAGAATTCACTTCAGCCATCACTGGCATCACCGAAAAAGATGGGAATCTGTTTGTATTAGCCGACAAGCTCTACAAATTTGATAACCAACTGGTGGAAGTATGGAACAAATCCATTACTGGCTCGGCCGTGCAGTTCATCGGCGACAAACCAGTGGTATTCAATGGTTCAACAGCAGTGTTATATGATAACTTATTTACGAGCTCATTATTCACACTGACCGTAAGCCAGGTTGGAATGGTCGGAATCAATGCCACCAGTGACGCTATTTACTTAGCTACCGGAAGTTCATTGAGTAAGATTGTCCTTGGTTCTAGCCCGGACGGAATAGAAGACCTATTGGACGAAAGTTCGATAATCCTCTATCCCAACCCGACAACCAGCCAAATTACAATCACCGGCGCAGACAACGTTCAGAGAGAAATTATTAACACAGCTGGACAAACTCTTGTCTCAACAAACCACAACACAATTGATGTATCGTTTCTTCCTGCCGGGTTATACTTCTGCAGGATTGACGGATTGCTTACAAGGCAATTCGTTAAGAGATGACCCATCTCAATCTACCCCAACCCCGCCGTACAGCGGGGTTTTTTTATATCCAAAAATTTGACAGGAGAAAAATTTTGACTATAATTGAGTCGTAAATATTTACTAATTAACCCATATCATCATGTCAGAGATTTTAGAATCAAATCTAGAGAATAAAAAACCATGAGAAGCATCAAAGAACGCCCTTGATGAAGAGCTTCTTTTGAAGAAGAGAAAAGAAGTCCCTGAAACCTTGAAGAAAGAACGAGCATCATACGAAATTCTTGGAATAACAAACGTGCTAATAGATGAAAAATTGAAAAATGTTTCGTTTGACTATAAAGGTGTTTCAATCGATTACGGATGCAAAAAGAGGATGGACACCATCACGGTAAGTAAAAAAAATGGTGAAGATTATACTTTTGAATTCGTTAATTCTCTTTTTGTAGAAAACTTACAAAAACATAAAGTACAAAAATTAGAAACGCACAACAAAAATCTTATAGCAAGATTAAATATTTGCATACATGCACAAGACAAAATTTCTAAAGAAACACCAGAATGAATAGAAGTGGTAAAAGAAGGAAAATTCCAAGTCAGAGGCGTAGCGAACAAGGAGAATGAAGTCTATTTTATTGGAGAAAAAAATGGAGAAGAGACATTTCTTAAACTTCAAATATGACCAAAAAAAGAAGAAATCATCGGCGTTTCCGATGAGGCATATGAAAATATTTTATAGTCTTACTATAAATTAAAAAAGCCGGCAATTGCCGGCTTTTTTAATTTGTTTCTCAGTAAAAGTCAATACGAGAAAATGGCTATGGAATGTCAACCGAGAAAGCATGGCTATCCATTGAAAATGGCACAAAAAAAGCGTATCCTAGATGCTTACCCTCACTTTCTATTGAAAGTGCATAAGGATTTGACTACACTACATCTATCTAGATTTTATATCTTTAATAAAAATTATGGACGCACTTTCTACTACAAGTTTTGATCCTTCTTTGTTAAGCGCTTGAGCAAACTCATCAGTAACACCATTTACGATGCTTCAATTCGTTAGCGCAATGCTTGGGATAAACTTCCGGCTCTTAATGATTGTACTATTGGGTATTACCGTATTCTTCTGCATCGTATTCTGGAAATTATTTGTCAAAGCGAACTACAAAGGGTATGAAGCACTAATTTCTGGACACAACGGCTACTCCCTAATCGTTATGTCAGGCAAACAAGGACGATATTTCTTCTTATTCTTGATTCCTATCATTATCATGAATGCTCCAGTATTCTTGGGAACAATCAACACAACAGTTATTTCTACATGTTCAGCTATCGGAATGCTATTATTCCTCATATTGTACATAGACGTCACTGTCTCATTGATGAAGAGATTTGAGAAAGGAATCTGATTCGCTATCGGAGTAATACTACTTCCTATCGTATTCTATCCTATCTTAGCATTCGGAAAAGCTAAATACAAATAGCCTGCATTCAACCACTCTATCATAAAGAAAGTGCTGGCCGTCATTGCGAACGAAAGTGAAGCAATCTACCAGCATTTTTTTAATTGAGAAACCTTGCTTTTTACAAGAAAATATGTATATTATTACCGTTGCTCGTGACTCGATACTCGTCACTCGTAACTGATTTGGGGATGCTTTGGATTTGATAGGAGGATTTCATATGTTTCGACAGCCACTGTTCGACGAACGTACCGAGGTTAAATAATCGTTCACCAAAAATGCAACTAAGAATCTCAAAAGAGCTTTCGCTCTCGTTCCTGCGTACGCGTAGGCAACGTTCTTAACCCCAAGCACAGACACCTACTATGTCTTGGGTCGCTTAAGTAGGTAACCGTTCGCTTCGGCGGACAACGTTGTTATGGTAAAAACCTACGCCTGTTTATTGGCTACCGTATCCTGACATAATAACGTTAAAAATCTGGATAATTAATAAACTATCGTGGTAGATATCGTTATGTATGCCTTTTAGACATGGGTTCGAACCCCATCATCTCCAAATGACGAACATTAGATCATCCAAATAGGGAGAAATCCCTATAGATACGAGGAATCTCGGAGGTTCAAAACCCTGAGATTTTTCAGTAAGACATCTTATTAATAAATAAAGAATCCTTCTTCTTTGTCCTATTTTGTATAATATCAACCATCGCCGATATTTATAAATCTCGCCGACTTATAGAAATATTTTTCAAGTGGATAAAACAAAATTTGAAGATA